>CAZBKX010000069.1:0-1509 GCA_964492535.1 uncultured Rhodoferax sp.
GTTTGTCTCCTGTGCCGTCTAAAAACTGAATTCATAATTATGGTCATCCAACTTGCTGAAACCTGACTTGAAAACGCGCAGCCGGCGATCCTGATGTGCGCCAGTTAACAGACATCGCAGGCCTTGGCCCGACAATCGCGGGATGAAGATTAACAGACCACAAATGGCAATCGGTGGCGCCCTCATTTTGGGCGCGATGGCACTGATAGCCGTGTTCCTGTCAAGGGGCAAACCGGTAGAGGTCGTCCCCGTCACCCAAGGCCCCCTGACCCAAACCGTGGTCACGAGCGGCCGCATGGCCACGCTGGCACGCACGGACATTGCCAGCCAAACCACTGCCCGCATTGAAAGCATGGCTGTGCGCGAGGGCGACCGCGTTCAGGCCGGCCAGGTTCTGGTGCAACTGCGTGACGATGAAGCCCAGGCAGCACTGCGCCAAGCCAGCGCCAGCGTCGACGAAGCCCGCCTGCGCATCCGGCAGATTCAGACCATTCAAGGCCCCGTGACGGACCAACAGTTGGCACAGGCACGCGCCAACCAGCAACAAGCACTGCAAGAGCTGGCACGAGCGCAAGACCTGGTGCGCCAGGGCTTTGTCTCGCAATCTCGCCTGGATGAAGCCCAACGTGCGGCCGACAGCAGCCGGGCCGCCGTGCTCGCCGCCAGCGCGCAAGCCCGGGGCAACCAGGCCAACGGCGCCGAACTTGCCATGGCCCAAGCCCGGCTGGCCCAAGCCCTGGCGGCGCACAGCGCGGCAACGGCCCGGCTGGACCAGTTCAGCCTGCGGGCACCCGGTCCCGCCACTGTCATCACGCGTGCCGCCGACCCCGGCGACACGCCCCAGGCGGGGAAAGTCCTGCTGACCCTGGCGGGCGGCAACGAGATGCGCATTGATGCCAGCGTTGACGAAAAAAATCTCAGGTTTCTGCGCCTGGGGCAAATGGCCCATGCCACGGCAGACGCCTACACCGACCGCCATTTCCCTGCGAAATTGACCTTTATTGCACCTTCCGTCGACCCCCAGCGGGGCACCGTGGAACTGCGACTCCAGGTGGCTCCTCCCGTGGATTACCTCCGCACGGACATGACCGTGTCCGTGGAGATCGTGACAGCCCAAGTCAATGACGCACTCATGCTGCCGTCCGATGCCGTGAGCCGAGATGCGGATGGCATGTCGACTGTGTGGGTCAACCGCGAAGGCCGCGCCCGTCAGGTCAAGGTCCAAGTCGGGCTGCAAGGCGCGGGCGCCACCCAAATCACCCAAGGCCTGGCGGCAGGTGAACACGTCATCTTGCTGGGTACAGGCCTGAAAGACGGCGACCGGGTGCGCGAAACAGGCACTCGCTCGCAGCGCCCCCAAGCGGCAGCCAAACCCGGTGGGCCACCGTGATGAACGGCTCACGTGCGGGCCTGCCCTTTGCCTGGATGGTCTGCCTTCGCTACTTGCGCGAAGGGCGCATGCAAACTGTGCTCATCCTGGCGGGGGTGACCGGTGGCGTGGCCGTCATC
>CAZBKX010000070.1:0-3398 GCA_964492535.1 uncultured Rhodoferax sp.
TACCACCACTGCACCATGGCATCTTGCACACCCGCATAGGCCGAGTAAGACTTCATGCCACCTGCAGGGATAGCGGCGCTGTTCACCAAGTGCAACAAAGCCACGGCAATAATGAATGCGCCAAAGAACCAGTTGGCCACATAAATGTGGCGAACCTTTCGCGTTCCGATCGTGCCAAAAAACACAATAGCGAACGAGACCCAGACCAAAGTGATGAGGATGTCAATTGGCCACTCCAGCTCCGCGTATTCTTTGCCCTGAGTGAAACCCAAAGGCAAAGAGACTGCCGCAGCCACGATGACCAGCTGCCAACCCCAAAAGGTGAACGCTGCAAGCTTGTCGCTGAACAACCGGACATGACAGGTACGCTGAGCTACGTAGTAGGCAGATGCAAACAAACCACAACCACCAAATGCAAAAATCACTGCATTGGTATGCAGCGGTCGCAGACGGCCATAGCTCAGCCAGGGAACACCAAAATTGAGCTCTGGCCAAGTCAGCTGGGCAGCAATAATCACGCCGACCAACATACCGACCACGCCCCAAACGACGGTCATGATGGCGAACTGCCTGACAACTTTATCGTTGTAGGTAGTGGCTTGCGCATTGGGAAATTTCATTCTCACCTCTTCTCAGTTTGTTTGGTCCGAGTGTCCTATGGGAAACCCGCACTCCGCTTGACGTAAATCAACCAATTATTTAAATCCTCAAGAATCCTTGAGAATTCGTTCACCCTCAGACTCGATGTCGTCAAATTGCCCACGGTAGATCGCCCACCACAGGCCACCGAGAATGAAGAAAACAAGAATGACCGACAGCGGAATCAGCAAATACAGGATCTCCATCAATTTATCTCCAGTGACTCATCAAGAGCCATCATCCAAACCTATCTGAGTCGACAGGCGCAGCGAGTTCAACACCACCAGCAGTGAACTGGCAGCCATACCCAAACCCGCCAGCCATGCAGGCAGCCAGCCCACAACTGCCAGAGGCACACAGGCCGCGTTATAAATGGCAGCCCACCACAGATTTTGGCGAACAGTACGCAATGTACGCCTCGCCAGACGCCATGATTTCACGACGGCACCCAACTGGTCCCCCAAGACCACGAAGTCGGCCTGGGCTTGCGCCAACGGCACCGCCTGACCGAAGGCAAACGACACATGGGCACCGGCCAAAACCGGGCCATCGTTGAGGCCATCACCCACCACCGCCACCTTGTGACCGCTGGCCTGGGCACTCTGCAAAAAGACCAGCTTGTCCTGCGGCGTGCAATCTCCCCGGAATTCTGTAACGCCGACCTGGCTGGCCACCCGCCCGGCTGCCTGAGCGCCATCTCCAGACAACAAATGAACGGAGATACCGGCCTGACTCAGGGACGCAATGGTGGACGAGGCGTCCGGACGAAGGTCTTCGTGCAATTCAAACGTGGCGAGCCAGCCGTGTTGGTCGGTGAGGCAGGCCTGCAAGGTGTCGGTCGGGTACGCCACGACACCACAAAAATCGGCGGAACCCAAACGCAGATTGAAGACACTGGGGCCGGCTTCGCCCTGCGCCACTTGCCCTGACACACCGCCGCCAGCAACTTCTGCCACATCAGCAGCCGTCCATGGTGCGGCGGAACTGGCGCCGCCAGCGGCCACCACAATAGCTCTGGAAACAGGGTGCAAGGACTGCCGGGCCAGAGCCGCCGCCATGGCCAAGGCGTGCTCAGGCGAAAAACCGTCTCGAACCCGGGTGCTGCCCAACACCATGGCATCTCGGGTCAGAGTGCCGGTCTTGTCGAACATCACCGTATCAATCTCCGCCAGCGCCTCAAATGCGTCCAGCCGGCGCACCAGCACGCCACTGCGCGCCAGCGCGCCTGCCGCTGCAAGCATGGCTGCAGGTGTTGCCAAAGACAGGGCGCAGGGGCAAGTAACGATCAGTACGGCCACCGCGACCATCAAGGCATGCCCGGGATCGGTGTCCCACCAATAGGCGCAGGCCAGGCCTGCCGCCACTAAAACCGCGATCAAGAAGGGTTTGGCGATGCGGTCCGCCAACCTGGCCATCGGGGGTTTGCTGGTTGACGCAGTCTCCATCAAGGCCACGATCTGGGCAAACCGGGTCTGCTCCCCCACCCGTTCCACGCGAACATGCACCACGCTGGCCAGGTTATGGCTACCCGCAATCACCGGTGCGCCGACGAGTTTTGCAACCGGGCGGGACTCCCCCGTGAGCAACGCCTCATCGACCAGCGTTTGGCCCAGCGTCACCACGCCATCGGCAGGGAACGCCTCACCTGGCAAGATGCGAATCACGTCGTCGGGCACCAGCCGGCGCACCGGCACCAACTCAAAGGCACTATCTGGTAACTGTCGGGCCACACTGTCGGGCAAACGGTTCATCAAGGCCTCCAGCGCACCGGCCGTACGGTTGCGCAGGCGCAACTCCAGCCATCGCCCGCCCAGCAGGAAAAATACAAACATGGTGAGGGAGTCGAAGTAAACCTCCCGGCCAAAAATACCCTGCGGCTCAAAAGTGCCAACACTGCTGACAACAAACGTGATCCACATCCCCAGCGCCACCGGCAAATCCATGCTGACCCGGCGATTCAAGACATCCCGCAAAGCGCTGCTGAAGAAGGGGCCGCACGAAAAAAAGACAACAGGCAAGGTCAACACCCAAGACGCCCAGCGCAGCAACTGCTCCATCTCAGCTGACAGGTCTCCCGGTGCAGCGACATAGGCCGGCCAGGCGTACATCATCACTTGCATCATGCACAGGCCTGCCACGAGCAACCGCCACAGCGCCTTGCGCGCCTCAGCTGCACGTCGCTCGCGGGCAAACGAGTCGTTGGCAGGCAGCGCACGGTAGCCAGCGTGTTGCACCACCTTCATCCAGCCGGAGGGCTTCACGGAGGCCTCGGACCAGACAATGCGCGCACGGTGGCTTCCTGCACTCACCTCGGCCCGAATCACACCGGGCACGCCGAGCAAGACGTCTTCAATCGTCAGGGCGCAGGCCGCGCAGTGCATGCCTTCGATGAGGAGATTGGACTCCCAGCAGCCTGCATGGGCAGCATCTGGACGGCTAAACGCAGACCACTCCTGCGGGTCGTCCAGAAGACGCAGCATCTCAACCGCATCGACCGACACTCCCGCGACCTTGCCTTGCGCTTGGCTCAGGTTCTGGACAGACGTGGCTGGGTCGACGAGGCGGGCGGATGACATAGGCTGCAAGGGTATCCTGAGTTAAGGTCACTTTGCTTGACACTGATCAAGGCAAAGGAACAACAGCGGAGTAAGCTTTGTATTTTTTACGACAAAGGAGCAACCCATGTACAAAAAAATTATGGTAGCCACAGATGGATCAACACTATCCAAAAAGGCAGTCGCCAGCGCCATAGACTTGGC
>CAZBKX010000071.1:0-2115 GCA_964492535.1 uncultured Rhodoferax sp.
CATTCTTTTCGGTCGCTACCCCTATGAGGAGCAGTGGCGCCCCCTGGTGGCGACCACCTAGATGCTCGGACTGGTGGGCGCAAGATGCGCGCGCGCCTTCTGGCACACCTGGCAGGTGCTCCTTTGGGCTGTGGTGCTGTCGCTGTACTTTGCGTTGATGTATGGCAATGTATGGGGACTCAGCAAGGTCGAAACCGATCGCTGGGGTGGCCTGCCACTGACCATTCTGCTGGCTTCGCTCTCCATGGTGATGGCGTTTCCGATTGCGCTGGTGGTGGCGTTGGGCCGGCGCTCGACCTTGCCTGCCATCCGCACGTTTTGCACTATTTACGTGGAGCTGATTCGGGGCGTGCCGCTGATCTCGGTGCTGTTCATGGCCTCGTTCATGTTCCCCTTGTTCATGCCACAGGGATTCACCATTGACGTGCTGATTCGCGTCCTGGTGGGCATCACGCTGTTTGCAGCAGCCTACATGGCGGAGGTGATTCGGGGCGGCTTGCAGGCCATTCCCAAAGGGCAAATTGAGGCGGCTGCCACGCTGGGCCTGTCTTACTGGCAAACCCAGGGCAAGATTGTGCTGCCCCAAGCCCTGGCCATGGTGGTGCCCAGCATCATGAACAACTTCATCTCCACGTTCAAAGACACCTCGCTGGTAACCATCGTGAGCTTGTACGAGCTCACTGGCGCCTTGTCACTGGCCTTGAACTCGGATTCCAACTGGCGCCCCTTCAAGATTGAAGGCTATCTGTTCATTGCGCTGATCTATTTCATCTTCTGTTTTTCGATGTCCCGCTACAGCATCTGGGTCGAAAAACAGGTCAACCGGGGCAGCCAGCGCTAGAGCGCTTGTTGCGCCTGCCGACATCCCCACTTTCATCGCTATTCCTCACCATGACCCAACCCATCATCACCTTCGACAAAGTCAACAAGTGGTATGGCAACCATTTCCATGTGTTGCGCGACATTGACCTCACCGTGACCCAAGGCGAACGCATTGTGGTGTGCGGGCCTTCGGGCTCAGGCAAATCGACGCTCATTCGCTGCATCAACCGGCTGGAGGAGCACCAGGAAGGACACCTGACCGTGGACGGCGTGGAACTGACCGACGATGTCAAGGCGATTGACGACGTCCGTAAAAAGGTCGGTATGGTGTTTCAGCAATTCAACCTCTTCCCTCACCTTACCGTGCTGGAAAACCTGACGTTGTCGCCCATGTGGGTGGGCAAGATGCCCAAAAAAGAGGCAGAAGAAAAAGCAATGGTCCAGCTCAAGCGGGTCCGCATTGCCGAGCAAGCCGCCAAGTATCCCTTGCAGCTCTCGGGCGGCCAGCAGCAACGGGTGGCGATTGCACGGGCGCTGTGCCTGACGCCCAAAATCATGCTGTTTGACGAGCCCACCTCGGCGCTGGACCCGGAGATGATCAAAGAGGTGCTGGACGTGATGGTGGAGATGGCCGATCAGGGGATCACCATGATTTGCGTGACGCATGAAATGGGCTTTGCCAAGGCCGTGGCCGACCGGGTGATCTTCATGGACCAGGGGCAGATCGTCGAGCAGAACAATCCGCACGATTTCTTCAACAACCCGCAAAGCGAACGCAGCAAAGACTTTCTATCCAAAATTCTGGGACATTGACCGTCATGACAACAAAATCAGATTGGGGAACTTTCGCACGCCTGGTCAGTGGCCTGGCGCTCGCACTGGCCAGCGCAGGCGTGATGGCCGCTTTTCCGGAAAAGCCGCTCAAACTGGTCATCGGCTTTCCTGCGGGCGGCCCACTTGACCAGCATGCCCGCCTGCTGGTGGACAAACTGCAAGTGATCTTGGGGCAACCCGTCATCGTGGACTACAAACCGGGTGCCGGCGGCTCGGTGGGCGCAGAGACCGTGGCCAAGAGCCCGGCTGACGGCTACACCATCATGCTGGCCAACACCGGGGTGTTGGTGATCAATGGTGCGCTGTACACCAAGTTGCCCTACAACACCTTGCGGGACTTCGTGCCGCTGGCCCGCTCGGCCATGCAGCCCCTGGCTTTGCTGGTCAGCAACAATGTGCCGGCAAAAACGCTCAAGGAGTTCAACGACTACGCCCGTGCGAACCCTGGCAAGCTCAATT
>CAZBKX010000072.1:0-10699 GCA_964492535.1 uncultured Rhodoferax sp.
CAAAGTCCGGTACCGGTTGCGCCGCCAGATCTCAGTCTGCTGGTTCGATTTGCGCCCCGTCATCCAACTGCGCATCGCAGTCATCCCACAACGGTGGCCCGCGCGCCGGGGATATCTGTGGTGGCTCTGAGTCGACACCGATGTGATCAAGGATCTTGCGGATCTGCGTGCCCTCGGTAATAAATGTGATCAGGCGCATCTGCCCACCGCACTTGGGGCACAGCAGCGGGAACACCTCGTAGATGCGAGCGATCAGCACCGCCCACAGGTACTGCGCCGGAGAACGTTTGGGTGGCGCGGGTTCGGGTGTGGGTGGATTCGCATGGCCCAGCGGCACCACCCCAGGCACGCTCGCGCCCGTTGCGGCTGGCTCGGTCTGCACGATGACTTGCTTGGCCGGTTATGCCGGTGTCGTCAGCGCCACCGCCGCAGCCCTGAGCGGCGAATTCGGGGCCAGCACACCAAAATAGCGATGCCGGTGCGTTCGCGGTGGTGGCACCAGGGCTGCGATGCGGGCTATCAGTTCCAGCGGCGTGAGGTGTAGTTCGTCGACCTTGGCGCCACGCTTGTCAGAGCCAGGCTCACTGGCAGTGGTCCTGCAGGCTTTGCGCAATAACGCGCAGGAAGATGCGCAGCACCATGTTGAGCACGGCCCCGTCGCGCTGCATGAAGTAGCGCAGCCCGTGAATTGATTCTGGATGCCGAAGGCATCAACGCCTGGTACGGCTCCAGCCACATCCTGCATGGCGTGGCCCTGCAGATGGCGCGGGGCGAGACCGTGGGCTTGCTGGGGCGCAATGGCATGGGCAATAGCACCCTGATTCGCACGCTGCTGGGCCATGTGCCCCAGCGCGATGGACATATCAGCCTGTTTGGGCAGGACGCCTCCCGCTTCAAGCCGCATGAGGTCGCGCGCCTGGGCGTGGCCTACGTGCCCGAGGGGCGCGGCGGGTTTCCCAATTTGACGGTGCGTGAAAACCTGGTGATGGCCGCCAGGCGCGGGCGCGATGGGCGCAACGACTGGTCATTTGAGCGGGTGATGGCGACGTTTCCGCGCCTGCAGGAGCGCCTGACCAACCTGGGCGCCCAGTTGTCGGGTGGTGAGCAGCAGGTGCTCTCCATTGGCCGGGCTCTGATGACGCACCCGGAACTCATCGTGCTGGATGAAGCGAGTGAAGGTCTGGCACCCCTGATCTGGGCCGAGATCTGGCGCGTGATCGCACAAATCCGCAGCAGCGGCATGGCGACCCTGATTGTGGACTGCGATTACCGCAAGCCGCTGTCGCAGTCCGACCAGGCGCTGGTGCTGCAAAAAGGGCAGGTGGTGCTGCACGGGCCGTCGCAGACGCTGGCCGTCAGCCAGGAGCTCTCCAGCTATCCCGGCGTGTGAGGCTGGATGGGGGCATGTCGTTTGGCAAACAGGCGCAAGTGAGCCTGATTTATAGAGAAATCAGGCTCTGGCCGGCGATTTATATGCCTGAATAGCTATGGATTGAATAGCTATCCAGGTCGTTCCAGCCCTGGTTCAAGCGGCTCCGCTTGTTCAGCCGATTCAAAAATTCCAGCCTGCTTTGCGCATCAGGGTCAGGGTGAAGTTGGCGGCGTCCTGGTGGGCGTAAGGGGTGGGGTGCACGCTGTCCGCAAACGCGTATTTGCTGGTGTCGCCTTTAATTAGCGTGTTGGCATTGCAGATGATGGAATTGCCGATCACGTCCCCCGGCGCGCTGAACGCATCGGGGCCGCAAGCTGCGCCGCTGATGTTGGAGTAGCCAGAAGCCGCCAGGTTGGCGACGGTTGCCTGGCTGCGAGCGTAGTCATCAAAGTAGATCACGCCTGCTACCCCGTCGAGGCCCTTCTTGAGTTGGGTGTTGAAGGCCGTGGTCAATTCGTTGGACAGAAACTTGGTGTTTGCATCAAACGTGGCGCCAAACGGTGTGGCATTCAGGTCACCCAGGTTGCGCACCACCACGTAGCGGGCACCCTTGGCCACGATCAGTGTTTTTACATAGCTTGCCAGCTCCGCGCCGGCTTGCCCCATGGCCGTGACGGCTGCGCCTGCGGCCGCTGTTGCGGCAGTCCCACCGCCGCCGCTCACGATGGAGATCGTGTTGGCGGGCCAACCGGCAATCGCAGCAGCGCCCGCCGCTGCGGCACCGCCACCGGCTGCGGCACCGACCGCGCCCAATTGCATGAAGAAGTCATTGCCGCCGCCATTGACGGTCACCAGCTCATTGGCGCCAAACGTGCCGGCCTTGCCCAAGTGGCGATTCATCTGGTTTTTGATCGAGTCGGCCATCAGGCCCAGGTTTTTCTGGTTGTAAGGCGCTTGTTGCAGGGCTACCCCATTGGGCCCGGAGCCCACGGCGGTGACGCGGCTGCTGCCTTGCGCGTAGTTGTTGCAGGCAGCCACATTCACGACAGCTGCGCCAGTAACTCCGTTGTTGGCCAGCAGACCGGTCTGGGCAGCGCACTGGGTCGGGGCGCCCAGGTTGGAGGCCAGGGCGTCCGACCACACCTTGTCGCCCGCACCATTCACGGTGAATTTGCCACCACTCAGCTGGGCAATGGTGCCCACACGGTAGGCGCCCCCATCGCTGATGCTGTCGCCAAAGGTCACCACCTGGGTGAACTGGATCTTGCCGTCATCGCCTCCGCAGGCGGTGAGCAGGGCGGCGGCGGCGAGACAGGACAGCGTGAGTTTGATGTGCTTCATGGGGAATGCTCCGAAATTGAGGGGGTGGTGGGGGTGTTTCGACAACCGGACGGTACCGGTCGTCCGGAGATCGTAAGCCCGCAGCCCCGTTTAGAGCAGGGGGGTAAACACTAAGCCCGCCCCCCGGGAGTCGCCAAGGTGATCGCTGTTTCGCTCCCGCTGATCGGCAGTCGTCCCTGGGGCCCTTGCCAAGCTGCAGAAGGCCCTGAATCTGCCGTCCCGCACTCAGACGTTACAAAGAGTGCAATGCGCGCCGGCGCACTGAAGCACAGGGACGCTGTCGCATAGCCTGACAGTTGCCGTCACACGACGGCCCATTGTTAATAAAGGACTCATCATGAAATATGCAAAATCAATGGCCGTTGCAGCGGCCGCGCTGGCACTCAGTGGCTGCTTCTCACTCCCCGCCGGCCCAGCCGGACCTCCCGGCGCAACCGGAGCGACAGGCGACACCGGTTATACCGGTGCCACAGGCAATACCGGCAACACGGGGGCTACCGGCTACACCGGCGCGACGGGTAATACGGGTGCAACGGGCGGTGCCGGCGCCATGGGCGGTACAGGAGCCACCGGAGCCACAGTCGGTACGGGCGCCACGGGTGACACCGGCGCTACAGGCTACACCGGGGCGACCGGCAGCACAGGCGCCACTGGAAACACCGGCGCCAGGGGCAATACCGGCACGAGCGGCGGCTCGGTGGTGATCGTGCCGACGCGATAAAAGAATACCGGGGCAAATGGGCCCCCGGAAGTTTTCGGGCGGATTGACGGGGTCACCCCCGTCAATCCGTTTGTCTATTTGGCTGGCGCGACTGTGGTGGTCTCGCGAATGATGCCGCCGCCGTCCACGCTGCCCTCGCTGCGTCCCTCACCGCGCACGCGCGACTCGCAGTCGTTGCGGTCATTGCCGGACAGGCCGCTGCAGCGCTGCAGTGCGTTGCTCGTGTAGGTGCCGGGAGCATCGTTCAGGCCACCGCGCCGTGCTTCGGCCAAGGCGTTTCTGGCTTCCAGACGGCAGGTATCCGGGTCCTGGCTGGACTGGCCGCTGTTGCAGGTCGCCATGTCCTGGCGATAGCGGGCTTGCGCGTCGCTGGCCTGACTCGCGGCAGCTGGCAGGACGCATGCAACACAGAGCAGCGCGTTGGCGCCAGCCAGGGCCAGATTTCGGTGGGAAAGGTGGGGGATCATCATGGTGAGTCTTTCGTTGGTGAAGGTGCCACCCGGACACCCATAACGTTGCAGACTAAGATGAAGAAGCCATACTCTCTGTGCGCTTGCGCACACAAGCACCATCTCAGGCAGCGGACAATCAAGCCTTGCCCGGGCTGGCTGTCGCCACCCCGTCAACCTGGTAAAAAATGACAGCCATTCGTCACCCCGTTTCTTTCAGGCTCCTGTCCGCTCTGGGGTGGATCGGCGGCGCCTTGCTGGCCGCCTTGGCCTTGGTGACACTGGTGATCGCGCTGTTGGGCCTGAACTGGCTGCGCGCGCCCCTTGATCGCCTGGCTCTGGACGCCACTGGCCGGACGCTGGTGATTGGTGGTGACCTGTCGCTCAGCTGGGGCTGGCCGTGGCCGCAGGTGAATCTGGGTGGCGTGACGTTTGCCAACCCTGCCTGGGCCCAGGAGAAGCAGATGTTCACTGCCGATGCGGTTGACATCACGCTGAACGTGCCGCAGTTGCTGCTGGGAAACCTGGTGTTTCCCGAAGTGCGGCTGGTGCGCCCGGTGGTCCTTTTGGCCCGGGACGCAGAGGGCCGCAAGAACTGGTTGCTGGACCGCAGCCAGCAAGACGAAGGTGCGCGCATCCAGATTGGCCGCCTGCAACTTGATCAGGGGACGCTGGGGTTTGACGACCCCACCCGCAAGACCCGCATCCTTGTTGCCCTGTCGACCCCGGCTGCCGGGGTTGGTGCGGCTGATGCTGGCCTCGTCTTCACCGCTCAAGGCCAGCATCGGGGGTTGCCCTTCAGGGCCGCAGGCACGGGCGGACCGGTGCTGGCCCTGCGCGATGACAGCACGCCCTACCCGCTCAAGTTGGAGGCGAGCACAGGCGCAACCCGCTTGCAGGTCACCGGCACGGTCACCAGCCTGTTGAACTTGACGGCCACCGATCTGCGCCTGAATCTGCGTGGCGACAACCTGGCGCAGTTGTCTGCCTTGCTGGGCTTGGCGTTGCCGGCCACGCCTGCCTATGCCACCGAAGGCCACTTGCTGCACAGCGGCAACGCCTGGCGGTATGAAAAATTCTCGGGCCGGGTGGGCGCCAGCGACATTGCAGGCTCGCTCCTGCTGACCACCGGTGGCAAGCGCCCGGCCCTCTCTGGCGAGCTGGTCTCCGAGGTGCTGGATGTGAACGACCTGGGGCCTGCAATAGGTTCGCGCCCCGGCAGCGTCAAGCAGGCCATGGCCAGCCCCCCCGGCAAGGCGCGCATGCTGCCGGACATCCCGTTTCAGGCAGACCACTGGGACACGCTGGATGCCCAGGTGAGCCTGCGAGCCAAACAAATCCGGCGCACCCGCCAGTTTGCGCTTCAAAATCTGGCGACCCAGCTGACCCTGAAGGACGCCGTGCTGACGCTGGACCCGCTGACCCTGGGGTTTGCGGGCGGGCAGCTCAAGGCCACGGTGTAGCTCGATGGGCGCCAGCCTGCTATCCAGGCACGTGCGCAGGTGCGCGTGAACAAGGTGCGGGTGGCCGAGCTGTTTCCGGCGGTGCCACTCAACAAGACCAGCATTGGCGAGTTGCATGGCGATGTTGACCTCAAGGGCACGGGCAACTCGGTGGCGCGCATGCTGGGTTCCGCCAATGGCCGCGTCGGCCTGGTGGTGGATGGGGGTGAGGTCAGCCAATTGATGATGGAGCAAGCCGGGCTGCACCTGTGGGAAATGTTGGCCCTGGGCGTGACCGGCGACAAACAAGTCAAGTTGCGCTGTGCGGTAGCCGACTTCACCTTGAAGAACGGTATCGCCCAGGTGGACGCCCTGGTGCTCGACACGGCGGTGACCACGCTCAGGGGCACTGGCAGCATCAATCTCACCCAGGAGACGCTGGATTTGACGCTCAACCAGAAAACCAAAGACACCAGCCCACTGGCCTTGCGCAGCCCGATCCACATCCGTGGCTCCTTGGCCCGACCGCAGGTGGGGGTGGACAAGGGTCAGGTGGCGGCACGCGCGCTGGGTGCCGTGGCCCTGGGGTTGGTGAACCCCTTGCTGGCGCTGCTGCCCCTGATTGACGCCGGACCCGGCAAGGACAGCGCTTGTGCGCAATTGGTCCGCGACGCCACGGGCGGGCCGTCCGGTAGTAACACGACCGCAGGTTCCCCAAAATGACGCTTTTATCACCCCTGCGGGGCAGCCCGCCGACGAACTGGTCGCGCGCGTGGGCGTGCTTGGTCGCCTCTAGCCTGCTTGCCCTCTCGGCCTGTGCCACGCTCCCGGATACGGACGCCTTGATTGCACGCCATGCCGGGCAGGCGGCCCGGTTGGAGACCGCGCGCGGCCCGATTTCCAAGCAACGGACAGCGGCCATCCTGGCCCGGCTCAAGCAAAACTCCGGCAACATTGACATGCTGGACAAGCAGATCGCGCTGGAGCAGGCCATTGTGGGCAGCCCGCTGGTGGTGGGCAACAAGGTGACTTTGCTGCAAGATGGCCCGGCCACTTATGCGGCAATGTTTGCTGCCATTGGCCAGGCCCGGGACCATGTCAATCTGGAGTCCTACATCATTCAAGACGACGAGGTGGGCGGCCAATTTGCCGACCTGCTGTTGGCCGCCCAGGCGCGCGGCGTGCAGGTCAATGTCATCCATGACAGCGTGGGCGGTTTCAATACGCCCAAAAGCTACTTCGAGCGGCTGATCCAGGGCGGCGTCGCTGTGCTGGAATTCAACCCGCTGAATCCGCTGCTGGTCAAAAAAGAATGGTTGCTCAATAACCGGGACCACCGCAAACTGCTCGTTGTCGACGGCAAAGTCGCCTTCCTGGGTGGTATCAACATCAGCAGCGTGTACTCATCTGGCTCCATCTTGCACCGCCCGGGCAAGGAGCACCCGGACAAACTGGCCTGGCGCGACACCCATCTGCAAGTCGACGGCCCCGTGGTGGGTGAATTCCAGAAACTGTTTCTGCAGACCTGGCAAAAACAGCGCGGCCCCGAGCTGGCCAAAAAAGACTATTTTCCGGTGCTCAAGGCTCAGGGCAAAGAACTGGTGCGCGCGATTGGCAGCACCCCCGATGACCCCTACAGCCTGATCTACCTGACCCTGATCTCTGCCATAGGCAATGCTGAAAAGCAGGTCTACCTGACCAACGCCTACTTTGTGCCCGACCCGCAGTTGCTCAAGTCACTGGTGGACGCCGCCGCGCGCGGGGTGGACGTCAAGTTGATTCTGCCCAGCCACTCGGACTCGGCGTTGGTGTTTCACGCCGGGCGGGCGCATTACACGGAGTTGCTGCAGGGCGGCGTCAAGCTGTATGAGCGCGCAGGCGCCTTGCTGCATGCCAAAACAGCAGTGGTTGACGGCGTGTGGTCCACCGTCGGCTCAACCAACCTGGACTGGCGCAGTTTTCTGGACAACGATGAGATCAATGCGGTGATCTTGGGACGGGAGTTTGCGCAGAAGATGCAGGCCATGTTCAATGCGGACCTGGCGGCTTCAAAGGCGATTGATTTGCCCACCTGGCAGCAGCGCCCCCTTGAGTTCCGGGTCAAGGAATGGATGGCGCAGCTGTGGGGTCGCCTGCTCTGAGACGCCGTGGCTTACTTGCGGCCAACCACCAGCAAGACAACGCCCAAAGCCATGACGCCAGCACTCACGATGAGCGGGATGTTGATGGTTTCTTTCTCTTGGACCTTGAGTTCCAGCGGACCTACCTTCATGCCAGTGGTCTCCTTGGTGTAGCTAAAGCCACCATAGGCCAGACCCAAGCCGCCGGCGACGATCAGGATGATGCCAATCAGTTTTGCGGTATTCATATGTGTCGGTCTCTCGGAAATTGTAAAAAATCAGCGGGTCGGTTTTACAGCTTGTAACGCGCGGCCCGGGGCAAGATTAGTTCAAATCAACCGTGGCGCATGTGCGTAAACGCACAGAGCAATTGAGTCCGCAGGAGAACAATCAGTGACCGTCCCGGGAGTCGACTGGTCGCTCTGGGGCCCCTTTACCCTTTCAGGAGAAACCAAATGAACACCATGACCAAAATCGGATCTGCTTTAAGCCTCGCCAGCCTCTTGGCCCTGGCCGGTTGCAACACCATGCAGCCGGCCTATGGCGACTCGTCTTACCCTCAGTCAAACCAGGGCAGCGGCGCCTACGTGGGCTACGGTGTGGTGCAGTCCATCGAGGTGGTGCGCCAGGACAACAGTGGCATTGGCGGCAGCGGCGTGGGCGCTGGCACCATTTTGGGTGCCGTGGTGGGCGGCATTGTGGGCAACCAGGTGGGTGGCGGCAGTGGCAAGACTGCGGCTACGGTGCTGGGCGCCGCAGGCGGAGCCTACGCCGGCAACCAGATCGAGAAGCGCAACCAGAATCCCTCAGAGGCCTACCGCTTCACGATTCGCATGAACAACGGCAGCTACCAAACCGTCACGCAAACCAGCATCGACGACATCCGCATCGGCGACCGGGTGCGCATCGAAAACGGTGTAGCGCGGCGGTATTGAGGTCCTCTCCGGGGTAGCCTGGCATGCGATAGTTTTGCCGATGTGGCGTTTTAACCGTGCATTTTTTCCATGGCTTGGATAAAATGCACGGATGCATGCCCGTTTAGCCCAACAAACTCTTCGCCAACTACTTCGTCAGTTCCCGGCGGTTGTCTTGATTGGACCCCGGCAAGCCGGTAAAACGACACTGGCTTTTGCTGAAAAAGACTTCCGCAACACGGCCATTTACCTTGATCTGGAATTACCCAGTGCACAGCGGCAGCTGGATGACCCAGAAGCCTATTTTTTAGCACACCCCAACCAATTGCTGATTTTGGATGAGGTTCAACGCCTTCCCAATGTGTTTTCCGTGTTGCGAGGTGTCATTGACCAGCGCCGCCGCCATGGAGAAACCGGTGGGCAGTTTTTGCTGCTTGGCTCGGCGAGCGGTGTGCTTCTGCAGCAAACCAGCGAAAGTCTGGCGGGGCGTGTCGCCCAGCTGGAGTTGACACCCTTTCTTGCGCGTGAGGTCTTGCCTCATAGTGCAGCAGCAGTTGATCTGAATTCGTTGTGGGTGCGGGGTGGTTTTCCCTTGTCATGGATGGCGGCAAGCGATGCTGACAGCCTCGTCTGGCGCGATGTTTTCATCACCACCTACCTGGAAAAAGACATTCCGGCGCTTGGCCCCCGCCTACCGGCCACCACGCTGCGCCGCCTGTGGACCATGCTGGCCCACAACCAGGGCGAGTTGCTGGACCAGTCCAGACTGGCCGGCGCGCTGGGTATCAGTGGGCAGACCGTGGGGCGCTATATCGATCTGCTATGCGACTTGATGCTGGTGCGCCGTTTGCCCGCCTGGAGCGGTAATTCCGGAAAGCGGCTGGTTCGTGCGCCCAAGGTGTATGTGCGCGACAGCGGGCTGGTTCATGCCTTGCTGGGCTTGCAAGACCTTGACGCCGTCTTGGCCCATCCGGTGGCCGGGTCAAGTTGGGAGGGCTTTGTCATTGAGCAATTGATTGCCGCTGCCCCGCAGGCACAGGTCAGTTTTTACCGAACCAGCCATGGTGCGGAAGTGGATTTGGTGCTCGAATTCAGAAGCGGTGACACCTGGGTTGTTGAGATCAAGCGCTCATCGGCGCCCACCGTGTCCAAGGGTTTCTACATTGCCGCGATGGATGTCAAGGCTACCCGAAAACTGCTGGTGGCGCCAATTGACAAGCCGTACCCGATGCGCGACGGAGTGGAGGTGATGAACCCGCTGATGGCGGCAAGCCAGGTGGCTATGCAGCCATAGTTGGCCCCGGCCTGCCGTGCATCAGCGCGGTGTGGCCGGGCCGTCCGGGCAAGTGCAGTGTGCTGACGGCGGCTGGCGCCTGCGCCAACAGGTGGCCGCGCCGCCATACCTTGAGCCGGGTGGCGCGCAGGCGCAGTGCTTCTACCGGGTCACGGGCTTG
The DNA here is from genome assembly GCA_964492535.1 of uncultured Rhodoferax sp. GTDB lineage: Bacteria > Pseudomonadota > Gammaproteobacteria > Burkholderiales > Burkholderiaceae_C > Rhodoferax. Next base: position 9,814 of record CAZBKX010000072.1, read on the forward strand.
CAGCAGTACCAAGTCGGCGTGGCAGCCGGCCTGCAGGCCGTAGTTCTCCAGCCCCAAAATCTTCGCCGGGTTCACGGTCACGGCATCAAAGCATTGGCGCATGGCCGCCTGGCTGGTCATTTGCGCTACATGCAGGCCCATGTGGGCAACTTCCAGCATGTCAGCGCTGCCCAAGCTGTACCACGGGTCCATCACGCAGTCGTGGCCAAACGCCACGTTGATGCCGGCGGCCAGCAACTCGGGCACGCGCGTCATGCCGCGGCGCTTGGGGTAGTTGTCATGCCGGCCCTGCAGCGTGATGTTGATGAGCGGGTTGGCGATGACGTGCAATTGCGCCTCGGCCATGAGGGGCAGCAGCTTGCTCACGTAGTAGTTGTCCATGCTGTGCATGGAGGTGAGGTGCGAGCCGGTCACGCGACCCTGCAACCCCAGGCGCCGGGTTTCAAACGCCAGCGTCTCCACGTGGCGCGAGAGCGGGTCGTCGGACTCGTCACAGTGCATGTCCACGCGTTTGCCTTGCTCGGCAGCCAGTTCGCACAGCAGCTTGACGCTCAAGCTGCCTTGCTCATCAGTGCGCTCAAAGTGCGGAATACCGCCCACCACGTCCACGCCCATGTTGAGGGCGCGTTTGAGGTTGTTCAGGTGTTGCTCTGGCCCCAGCGGCCCGCGCAACACGCCGTCTTGGGGAAAAGCCACCAGCTGCAGATGCAGGTAGGGCGCCACGCGGCGCTTGACTTCCAGCAGCGCCTCCACGGCCAGCAGGCGCGGGTCGCACACGTCCACATGGGTGCGGATGGCGAGAAGGCCCTGTGTCACGGCCAAGTCGCAATAACGCATGGCGCGCTCGACCACCGCCTCATGGGTGAGGATCGGCTTCAGCTCGCCC
>CAZBKX010000073.1:0-5502 GCA_964492535.1 uncultured Rhodoferax sp.
GCACCAATTGCAGCAGGTCATGCTGGCCCACACCGGGAGCCAAGCATGAATGCCCGCCTGACCAGGGTGGCCCCGGCTGCCTTTGATGTGGAGCGCATCCGTGCGGACTTTCCGATCCTGCAGCTTGAGGTGCAGGGCCACCCGCTGGTCTACCTCGACAATGCGGCGTCGAGCCAGATGCCGCAGCAAGTCATCGACCGGCTGGTGCGCTACCAGACTTCGCAACACGCCAACATTCACCGGGCGGTGCACACCCTGTCGGAAATTGCCACGGCCGAATACGAGGAAGCGCGGCGCAAGGTGCAACGCTTCATCCACGCACCCGACGAGCGCGAAGTCATCTTCACCAGCGGCACTACGGAGTCCATCAACCTGGTGATGCACGGGTATGGTCGCAAGTTCATCAAGGCGGGTGACGAGATCATCTTGAGCACGCTGGAGCACCATTCCAACATCGTGCCTTGGCAAATGCTGGCTGAAGAAACAGGGGCCAAGATCCGTGTGCTGCCCATCAACGACGCAGGTGAGTTGTGCCTGGATGAGTTTGAGAAAATGTTCAACGCGCACACCCGACTGGTCGGCGTGAGCCATGTCTCCAATGCCCTGGGTAGCATCAACCCGGTCAAACAGATGATTGCGCTGGCGCACAGACATGGCGTGCCGGTGCTGGTGGACGGGGCGCAGGCGGTGCCCCACATGCCGGTCGATGTGCAGGATCTGGACTGCGACTTTTACGCCTTCTCTGGCCACAAGCTGTGTGGGCCCACCGGCATTGGTGTCCTCTATGGCAAGGCCGAACTGCTTGAAAAAATGCAGCCTTTCAAGGGCGGCGGAGACATGATTTTGTCGGTCTCGTTCGAGAAAACGATCTACAACACCATTCCCTACAAGTTTGAGGCCGGAACACCGCCAATTGCCGCCGCCATTGGCCTGGGTGCTGCGCTGGATTACCTGAGCTTCATCGGCATGGATGCGATTGCCGCGCATGAGCAGGCCTTGCTGCACTACGCCACGCGCCAGATGAATGACCTGCCGGGCCTGCGCCTGATTGGCACGGCGCAGCACAAGGCCGCCGTGTTGTCTTTCACCTTGCAGGGCGTGCACCCCCACGATGTGGGCACGCTGCTCAATCAGGAAGGCATTGCGGTGCGTACCGGCCACCATTGCGCCCAGCCCGTGATGACCCGCTTCAAGGTGGCGGCTACCACGCGGGCCTCGTTTGCGTTTTACAACAGCATGGCGGAGGTCGATGCGCTGATCCTTGGCATCCGTAACGTGCAAAAGGTGTTTGCATAATGGCCGACACCAAAGCGCTCTACCAGGAAGTCATCCTGGATCACAACAAAAAGCCCCGCAACTACGGCACGCTGGAGCACCCCAGCCACCATGCCGAGGGCCACAACCCGCTGTGTGGTGACCACATCAGCGTCGACCTTCAACTGGAGGGCGACACCATCGACCAGATCGCGTTCCACGGCGAGTCGTGTGCGATCTGCAAGGCGTCGGCGTCCATGATGACGGCCGCTGTCAAAGGCAAGACGCGTGAGCAAGCTGATGCCTTGACCCAGGAATTTTTGGCGATAGTCACGGGCAAGCTTGATTTGAGCCAGCCCAACCAGATCGGGCGGCTGGCGGTTTTTGCAGGCGTGCGCGACCTGCCCACGCGTGTGAAGTGCGCCATTCTGCCGTGGCACACCTTGCTGGCGGCCTTCCATTCGCAAGGCACGGCTAGCACGGAATCGTGAAAATTTTCAGGAGGTCAGCATGCCCAAAATTGCAGAAATAGATGACACCCCAAACCCCAATGCCGTCAAGTTCACCTTGCACGAGCCGCTGACTTGGGGCGTCTCCCATTCTTATGAGAATGCAGAGCAGGCCAAGGACGACCCGCTGGCCTGTGCGTTGTTCGCCATCCCCCATGTGAGCAATGTGTTTTACGTAGACCGCTGGCTCACCGTCACCCAAGACGGTGGTGCCGACTGGCCCGAGTTGGTGCGCCTCATTGCCCCGCCACTGCGCGCGGCACCAGCTGCGGCAGCCCAGTCGGCAGCGGCCGTATTCGCAGCCCGGGCTTCCATGGACGACCTTGGCGAGGAGGATCAGGCGCGCCTGGAGGCCATTTGCGATTTGTTGGACGCGCGCATCCGGCCATCGCTGAAAGCCGATGGTGGTGACCTGCATGTGGTGGGGCTGGCGGGTAACTGCCTCAGCATTCACTACCAGGGTGCCTGTGGCAGTTGCCCCAGCTCCATCTCCGGCACGCTGGGCGCCATCCAGAATCTGGTCAACACCATCGAGCCCGAGCTTGAGGTGGTGGCGGTCTAGAACGCCGCGGCACTCTCAGGGGCGCCGTGCCGATAGCCCAACTTCTTTTCACTTTCCCTAAAGGCTTGCCATGCAACACCCTGTTCCTGAAACCCAGAGCCTCCTGCCCAAAACCTCCACCGACAAGGCCAAAATCAAGTTCTTGTTGTTGGAAGGCATCCACCCTTCCGCCGTCAAGCTGTTGCAGGCTGCCGGCTACTCGCAGATCGAGTGTTTGTCAGGCTCGCTGGATGGGGATGAGCTGAAGCAAAAAATGGCCGATGTGCATTTTGTCGGCATCCGCTCCCGTACCCAGCTCACCGCCGAGGTGTTGGCCCACGCTGCCAAGCTCGCGGCGATAGGCTGCTTTTGCATTGGCACCAACCAGGTGGACCTGGACGCTGCACGAGAGCGGGGCATTGCCGTCTTCAACGCGCCGTATTCCAACACCCGATCGGTGGCCGAACTGGTGCTGGCCGAGGCTATTTTGCTGATGCGCGGTGTGCCTGAAAAAAGCGCCATGGCGCACCGGGGCGGCTGGCTCAAGTCGGCCAGCCACTCGTTCGAGATTCGGGGCAAGACGTTGGGGATTGTGGGCTATGGCGCCATTGGTTCGCAGCTCTCGGTGCTGGCCGAATCCCTGGGCATGCAAGTGGTGTTTTTCGATGTGGTGACCAGGCTGTCTTTGGGTAACGCCCGCCAGATTCCCCGCCTGGAGGACTTGTTGACCCAGGCCGATGTGGTGACTTTGCATGTGCCGGAGACACCCGCCACGCAGGGCATGATGGGCGCGCTGGAGCTGGCGTTGATGAAGCCCGAGAGCGTACTGATCAACGCCTCGCGCGGCACCGTGGTCGACATTGATGCGCTGGCGCTGGCTTTGCGGCAAAAGAAGCTGCTGGGCGCCGCCATTGACGTGTTCCCCCTGGAGCCCCAGAGCAACAACGACAGTTTCGAGTCACCGCTGCGCGGGCTGGACAACGTCATCCTCACGCCGCACATCGGCGGCTCCACCCTGGAGGCGCAAGAAAATATTGGTATTGAGGTGGCTGAGAAACTGATCAAGTACAGCGACAACGGCACCTCGACCTCGTCAGTCAACTTCCCTGAAGTCGCGCTACCTGCCCACCCCGGCAAACACCGGTTGCTGCACATTCACCGCAATGTGCCTGGCGTGCTCTCCAGCATCAACCAGGTGTTCTCCGACAACCACATCAACATCTCGGCGCAGTACCTGCAAACGCGTGACTCAATCGGCTATGTGGTGATTGACATAGACACGGCCCACTCGGATGTGGCGCTGGCCAAGCTGGCCAGCGTGCCGGGCACCCTGCGCAGCCGCATCCTGTTTTAGGTCTTACTTCTTGACGGGTGGCAATTGCACGGCGTCAATCACGTGCACCACGCCGTTGCTTGCCATCACGTTGGCCTTGGTGACAATACCGCTGTCACCCACGGTCACAAAGTCGCCAGCCTTGCTGAGCTCAAGGTCGGCACCATTGACGGTTTTGACTTTGCCGCCCTTCACATCGGCGGCCGTGACTTTGGAGGCCAGCACGTGGTAGGTCAGCACGCCTTTGAGCGCGGCGGCATCTTTGCCCAACGCTTCCATGGTCTTGGCGGGTACCGCTTTGAACGCGTCGTTGGTCGGGGCAAACACGGTGAACGGGCCTGCGCCTTTCAGGGTGTCAGTCAAGCCGGCAGACTGCACCAAACCGTTCAGGGTGCTGAGTGTCGGGTCAGCAGCGATGGTGTCTGCCACGCTGACTGGGTTAGTGGTGGTGGCGCAGCCAGACATCACAGCCACCAAGGTGGCAACGAGAGCGGTACGGAGGGAAGCAGAGGAAAAAGTGGTGCGGATGGACATGGGGGCTCCTGTTGAAAACCGATAGCGTATGAAATTTATGTGACAAGGTCGTGACATTTGCAGGGGGCCCTGAGGAGGAACCTTCGGGCTCCAGCCAGTTGACGCAGGGATTCCTGCGATGGGACCGCCGCATCACCGGTTCAGCCAGGTGATGGACAGCTGCAGCACCGTGGCAAACATCACCCAAGCCAGGTAAGGCAGGTTGACCAGCGCGACCCACCGAACGGGTCGCCAAATGGCACGCAGGGCCCACACCAGTGTGGCCAGTACCAGCACGATGTCCACAGCCGCCAGCGCGTTGTTCTTCAGGCCAAACTGCAGCGGCGTGAACGCGGCGTTGAACGCCAGGTTCAGGCCAAATGGAAAAAAGACGCCCCAACCAATTCGTTTCTTGAACGCCAAGTACAGCGCGTAGCCAAAGCTGATGGCAATGATCACGTAGAGCACTGACCACACGGGTCCAAAGATCCATGCCGGCGGCGAAAAGAAGGGCTTGGCGAGGGTGGAATACCAGTCGGCGGAATTGTTCATCAGTTTCTTTCAGCGGGCGTCCGTGTCATGCGCATTGGGAGATCTCTCCCGAGGATAGGTGATCGGTCGGAGCGGCGTCGGTGCCCGAGCGAACAGACGGCTGGCAGGCAGCCCGTCACCATGGAAGTCCTTCGCTCAACACGTTCGACAGAAAGTAAATAACACCATGGCTTATCAAAGTATCAATCCCTCCAATGGCCAGGTTCTCCAGTCGTTCGACACCGTGACTGACGCCCAGCTTGACCAGTCTCTGGCCGAGGCCCAGGCTTGTTTTGAGACCTGGAAAAACACCAGTTTTGCGCAGCGTGCCGTCATCCTCAACAAAGCTGCTGGGCTCCTGCATGCATGGGTGGACGAGTTTGCCAAGTTGGCTACCCTGGAGATGGGCAAGCGCATTGGCGAGGCCCGTGGCGAGGTGAAGTACAGCGGCGACATCCTGGCTTATTACGCCGAGCACGCCCCCGCCTTTTTGGCGCCGACCAAGCTGAACCCCAAGGTGGGCGAGGCGCACATGGAAAGCAGTCCTTTGGGTGTGCTGTTTTGCGTGGAGCCCTGGAACTTTCCGTACTATCAGCTCGCCCGCGTGGCCGGTCCGCAGCTTATGGCAGGCAACGTGTTGGTGGTCAAGCACGCGGGGTGCGTGCCCCAGTGCGCCATTGCGTTTGAGCAGTTGCTGCTGGAGGCCGGTGCACCCAAAGGGGCCTACACCAATCTCCTGATTTCGCACGACCAATCCAACCGCGTGATCGACGACCCGCGCGTCAAGGGGGTGGCGCTCACGGGCGGGGTGAACGCCGCCC
>CAZBKX010000074.1:0-11708 GCA_964492535.1 uncultured Rhodoferax sp.
TCGGGCATCACCTGCCTGCTGGGCGTATTGACCGACGAGCACTTGCAAACCAATGTGCCCGGCATCTACGCGGCTGGTGACTGCTGCGAGGCATTTGACAAAGTGAGTGGCAAAACCATCGTGAGCGCCATCCAGCCCAACGCCGCCGAGCAGGCGCGTGTGGCGGCCCTGAACATGGTGGCTTTTGGGCGGGGCAGGGCGCCCAACGCCGACCTCAAAGGCGTCACGCAAATCAACGTGCTGGATACGCTGGGCCTGATTTCCACCAGCTTTGGTGACTGGCAAGGGCGCCCCGGCGGTGAGCACGTGGAGCTCACCGACTTGGCAGCAGGCCGCCATCTGAGCCTGCAGTTTCAGGACGATGTGCTGGTGGGTTGTAACAGTGTGGGCTGGACCGAGCATGTGGGTGTGATGCGTGGCCTGGTCGAGGGCCAGGTGAAACTGGGCGAGTGGAAGGAAACCCTGAAAAATGACCCCACCAAATTGATGGAGGCCTACCTCGCCACGGCCCAAGCCCAAAGCGGCTGGACCGGCGCGCAGGACGCGCGCCGTCGATAAAATTTTGCACCATGAAAATCACCTTCAAGCTATTTGCCTCACTCACCGACTATCTGCCGGTGGAGGCGCGCTACACCAATGTGATTGAGCTCGATATTGCGCCCGATGCCACCATCAGCCAGATCATCGAGCCATTTGGCATGCCGCCCAAGCTGGTGCATCTGGTGCTGATCAATGGCAAATACATCGAGCCTGCCATGCGCCTGAGCCAGACCCTGGTGGAGGGCGATGTGCTCGCCATCTGGCCACCGATTGCCGGGGGTTGAATGCAGTCTTTTTATGCCGAGCGCTTTGAGCGCGACATGGGCTGCACCGAGGCCGAGTGGCTGGGCTGGCTGCCCAACGCCATTGGCGACAACTTCTGGAAACTGCAAGAGCACTCGGCTGGCGTGCGCATCGGCGACGGCGCGTTGGGCCTCACCTGGCAAGTAGCCGAGCCGCGCGTCATTGCCCTCATGCGCATGCCCCGCTTGCTGGTGAACTTCCGGTTTGCCGGGCTGGATGAGGCGCAGCGCTACAAGTTCATGAAACGCTTTGATTTGTATATGCAGCGGGGTGGGGGCTGATGTTAAGGATTTCTGGTGTTTGGCCGGCGTTTTAATTGGCTTTTGATGTCAAAAATAGTAGCGTCTGAGGGCGTCGGCCCGAGGCGTTAAGCTCAAGCTCCCCGCTTTGAAATTCTTCATGACTCCCCGACTCGACACCCCCAGCAAAGAACACATTGCCCTGCTGCCCGAATTTGAGCGGCTTGGGGTCCAGCGCATCGCGTTGGTCAACACCGCCGAGAAGGCGCATCGGGCCAGCGCCGAACTCCGGTCCGCCACTGTCTGGGGGTTTGACACCGAATCCAAGCCCACGTTTGTGAAAGACCAGGTGTCCGATGGCCCGCACATCGTGCAGCTCGCCACGCTGGACCGCGCTTGGGTGTTTCAGCTGCACGACCCCGAATGCCGTGCCATCGTGGCGCAGTTGCTGGCGGCGCCGGGCTTCACCAAGGCCGGCTTCGGGCTGGGGGATGACCGTCGGCGCATTCACAGCAAGCTGGGCGTGGAGGTGGTTGGCATGCTGGAGCTCAACACCGCGTTTCATCAGCGCGGTTACCGCAAAGACATGGGGGTCAAAGGCGCGGTGGCGGTGCTGTTCAACCAGCGCTTCATCAAATCCAAGAAAGCATCCACGTCCAACTGGTCCCTGCCCAACCTGAGCCCGGCACAGTTGCTTTATGCCGCCAACGACGCCTATGCGGCGGTGCGCGTGTGTCACGCATTGGGTTTGATGTAGCGGTGCTCTTGCGTGACGCGGCTGCTCACACGCTGCCAGATAGTCTGGGTGGATCGCCGTATTTTGAATATCAAACGTCATTGATATTCTTTAAAGGACATTAAATTTCATCAGTCGTGAATTTGTTTAAATGTAATTTGGTGAAAAGGCAGCGATCTGCATCGCACAGGGAACCGCGGGGGACACCCGCCGGGGGCGTTGTTCAGGGGCAAGACCGATCCATATTTTGATGACCACGTTCCGTGAATTGATCAGCCAGCACGGCCCCGAGGACTGGCTGTCTGCCGGCCTGGCGGGTGCGCTTTTTGTCCCCGTTTGGTTGACTGTGCGGCGGCTCGTGTTGCGCCGGTTGGCACCCATTGCCGCAAACTCTCACACCGCGATTGATGATTTTGTGGTGGAAACGTGCTGTCACGGTAGTTCGCAGTGTTGCCGAGCAGGACATTCAGTTTGCTTTCCCGGCCCACGCGCTTAACGTCAATCAGCTGGGGCAGGTCGGGCACAAACTGCCACCTTGGAGGCCCTCATTCGCAAACCCCTCAAGGAGCTGGTGGATGAGCTGGACATGAGCCTGTTCTGGCAAATTCACCGCTCGACCTTGGTCAGCATCAGAGCCATTGCTTGTGTTGCCCGCGACGAGCGCGGCCGACAATTGGTCCGTGGGCACGGCCGTCCTGAAAAGCTGGAGGTTAGCCGCAGCCATGCGGGTTTGTTCAAGAGCATGTGGCGACCGTGGCTCAACTGCGGGATGGGAGGTTCAGGTGAATAGTTTGTCAACCTGAAACAGGGTCAGCAGCCCCATCACGGCAAAGATACCGGCCGCGATGGAGTGAACCAATTTCATGGGTATCTTGGCTGCGAACTTGTTGCCCACAAACACAGCGGGTACGTCAGCAATCAGCATGCCCAGCGTGGTTCCCATGATCACCAAAAATGGCGCGCCATAGTGCGCCGCCATGGCGACCGTGGCAATCTGGGTTTTGTCTCCCATCTCTGCCAGGAAAAAAGTGACGAAGGTGGCGCCAAACACGCCCAACTTGCTGGCAATCTGCGTTTCCTCTTCTTCAATTTTGTCCGGAATCAGCGTCCAGATGGCCATGGCAATGAACGAACCTCCGAGCACCCAGCGCATCACATCCGGGCTGATGACTGTGGTGATCCAGGCCCCAAAAGCACCTGCCAGACCGTGATTGAGCAAGGTGGCCGCAAGGATGCCGGCAATGATGGGCAAGGGCTTTTTGAAGCGGGCGGCCAGGATGAAGGCCAAAAGTTGGGTTTTATCGCCGATTTCAGCGAGGGCGATGACGCCGGTAGAGACGAAGAGTGCTTCCATGAGGAGTTCCGAGGCCGGACAAAAAACAATGACCACAGGGCCTCCCCGGCCAAACTGGAGGCAACGTGGTCAAAGGTCTTGACAGGCAATAAACCGCTTACGCCATGGTCAAACGATGACCAAGTATGTTGACGTAAGCCCCTTCGAATTGCTCGAAGGGAGACTACTCCCCAGTGACCCTCGAAGTTTAACAGGCTCGCTGGAGCCCTATCATTGACCGATAGATAGATAGAAAGTAGCGGCACACCATGTCTCATTCAAACGATGTTCAATCCATCTTTCAGGCCCTGGGCCTGAATGCACTCACCGACAGCCCCTTGGGGCTGGCGGTCCACACGCCCATTGACGGCAGCTTGCTGGCGCGGGTGGCCAGCACGCCGGCGGCTCTGGTGAACGCGTCAATCGAGCGCGCGCACCAGCGCTTTTTGAGCTGGCGCAACGTGCCTGCCCCCAAGCGCGGCGACCTGGTGCGCGCTTTTGGCGAGGCAGTGCGCCGGCACAAGGCGCCTCTGGGGCGCCTGATCACGCTGGAGACCGGCAAGATCGTGCAGGAGGGCCTGGGCGAGGTGCAGGAGGTGGTGGACATCTGCGAATTTGCCGTGGGTCTGTCGCGCCAGCTGTATGGCTTGACCATCGCCAGTGAGCGGCCTGACCACAAACTGCTGGAGACCTGGCACCCGCTGGGCGTGGTCGGGATCATTTCAGCCTTTAATTTTCCGATGGCGGTCTTTGCCTGGAATGCCGCGCTGGCGCTGGTGTGTGGCAACACCCTGGTCTGGAAACCATCGGAGAAGGCGCCTCTGTGCGCCCTGGCACTCAACGGTCTGCTGTTGCAAACCGCCCGCGAACAGGGGCTGGAGACTGACGGTCTGGCTGAGTTGCTGATCGGTGAGCGTGCAGCGGGTGAAGCCCTGGTGGCACACCCTGCCGTCAAACTGGTGAGCGCGACCGGCTCCACCGCCATGGGCCGGGCTGTGAATACGGCCTGCGCGGCGCAGTTCAAGCGCTCGTTGCTGGAGCTGGGGGGCAACAATGCGGCCATTGTTTGCCCGTCGGCTGATCTCGCGCTGGTGGTGCGGGCCGCTGCGTTCTCGGCGGCCGGCACCGCTGGCCAGCGTTGCACCTCACTGCGCCGCCTGATCGTGCATCGCTCCATCTATGCCCCTTTGCTGGCTTCCTTGCGTTCTGTGTTCGAGCGCTTGCCGGTGGGTAACCCGCTGGCGGACGGCACGCTGGTGGGGCCACTGATTGATGAGCGCGCCTTTGAGGCCATGCAAATGGCCTTGGCGCAGGCACGCGAAGCCGGGGCGCTGGTGCATTTCGGTGCGCGCGAGCCGGTGAGCGATGTTGCAGCGTTTTATGTGCGCCCCGGGATTGTGGAACTGGCCCGCCAGAGCGGGCCCATGGTGCACGAGACCTTTGCGCCAATTTTGTACGTGGTGTCCTACGACAGCTTTGACGAGGCGATAGCGCTCAACAATGCCGTGGTCCATGGCTTGTCATCCGCCGTGTTCACGCAAGACCTGCGTGAGGCTGAAGTCTTTACCTCGGCCCGTGGCTCGGATTGCGGTATTGCCAACGTCAACATCGGCACCAGCGGTGCCGAGATTGGCGGCGCGTTTGGGGGTGAGAAAGAGACAGGAGGCGGGCGCGAGTCGGGGTCAGACGCCTGGAAGGCCTACATGCGCCGGGCCACCAACACCATCAATTACGGCAACACCTTGCCGTTGGCTCAGGGCATCAGGTTCGAGGTCTAGCCGCCTGCAGCAAGTCACGGAGGGTCTTTCTGCCTTTTGAGCCAAAATATGTGTGAAATATGGCTCTAGTCCAATACTTTAAAAGCTATCTTGCTATTATTAAAATAGCGGTCTTGATGCCAGCCAGTGTCAGCAGCAAGGACCCGAGCAAGTGCACCGCAGCTGTTCCAAAGGCCAGGACATAGCGCTGTTGTTCCAGCATCCCCACCACCTCGGCCGAGAAGCTGGAAAAGGTGGTCAGCGCGCCTAAAAAGCCGGTGACCAGGGCCAGCCGCCAGACAGGGTCCAACTGTGGCAGAGCTTGAAACACCGCCACACAAATGCCCACCAGATAGCCACCCATCAGGTTGGCTGCCAGCGTACCCCAAGGCAGCAAACTGCCGGGGTTGAGCCACAAGCCCAGACCCCAGCGGGCGAGGGCGCCGATGCTGGCACCGATGCAAATGGCGAAGACGGACAACATCAAGCCCGCCCTAGCCCATGTTTTGCGGCAACCAGGTCACGATACCCGGAAACATGTAAATCAAGGCCACGGCCAGGCACATCAGGAAGAACATCGGCATCGTCACCTTGGCGATCCAGGTGAGTTGCCGTCCGGTCATGCCCTGCAGCACAAACAGGTTGAAGCCCACCGGCGGCGTAATTTGGGCCATCTCCACCACCAGCACCACAAAAATGCCGAACCAGATCGGGTCAATGCCGGCAGCCTGCACTGTGGGCATAAGCACGCCCATGGTCAGTACCACCATCGAGATGCCGTCCAGAAAGCAGCCCAGCAAAATGAAGAAAACCGACAGCGCAAAAATCAATTGGGCTTTGCTCAAGCCCAGCGAAGTGATCCACTCCGCCAAATGCCGCGGTAAGCCGATGTAGCCCATGGCCAGTGTCAGAAAGGCAGCGCCCGCCAAAATCAGCGCGATCATGCAGTACAGGCGGGTAGCGCCCATCAGCGCATCCCGAAACGTGCCCCAATTCATGGAGCCTTGCAGGGTCGAGATGATGAGCGAGCCCATCACGCCCACGGCTGCCGCTTCCGTGGCGGTGGCAATGCCGGAGTAGATCGACCCCAGCACCGCGGCAATCAGGCTCACCACCGGAATCAGGCTGCGCGACGCTGACAACTTTTGCATGAAGGTGTATTTCTCAGACGCAGCTGGCACCTGGTCCGGGTTGCGCAGGGCCCACAGAATGATGTAGCCGGAGAACAGCGCCGCCAGCAAAATGCCGGGCAGCACACCTGCAATGAACAACTTGGAGATCGACACCTCGGCGGCCACGCCGTACACGATCATGATGATCGACGGCGGAATCAGCAGCCCCAACGTGCTGGCACCAGCGAGTGTGCCGATGACCATGTGGTCCGGATAGCCCCGCTTTTTGAGTTCAGGCAATGTCATCTTGCCGATGGTGGCGCAGGTGGCCGCGCTGGAGCCTGACACGGCAGCAAAGATGGTGCAGCCGATCACGTTGGTGTGCAGCAGCCGGCCCGGCAGGCCTTGCACCCAGGGTGCCAGCCCCTTGAACATGTCCTGACTCAAGCGGGTGCGAAACAAAATTTCGCCCATCCATACAAAGAGGGGCAGTGCGGTCAGCGTCCAGCTCGACGAGGAACCCCAGACCGTCACGGCCATGGCATCGCCGGCGGCCCGGCTGGAAAACAAGGTCACGGCCATCCAGGCCACACCGGTCAGCGTGAGGCCGACCCAGACGCCGCTGCCCAGTATCAATAGCAGGGACAGCAGCAGGGCCGCGGTTATGTAAAGGTCATTCATGTCAGGGGCGGGTGGGGGTGGGCGTCTTATTCGCTGCGAAGGGGTTCATCGCTGATCTTGTCTCGGCGCTGCCCCGTGATCTCCAGCACGAGTTCATCAATAAAGGCAATGGCCAGGATGACGGCGCCCACCGCCATGGGGATTTGGGGAATCCACAGCGGAGTGGCGTCGCTGCCGGTGGAGATGTCGTGAAAGGTATGGGATTGCCAGGCCAAACGACAGCAGTACCAGGCAAACAGACTGCTCAGCGCGGTCGCGAACCCGAGCGACCACAATTCCAGGCTTTTCTTCCAAGCGCCCGTGAGTTGGGCCAGCAGCAGTGTGACCCGGATATGCTCGCCGCGTTTCAGGGTGTGCGCCAGCGCCAGAAAGCCACTGGCCGCCATGAGGTAGCCGGCATAAGCATCGGTGCCGGGCACGTGGAAGTGCAGTTGCCGCCCCACGATGGACAGCATCACCATGATCAGCAGGCCCACCAGACACAGCGCAGCCAGAGCGGCCGCGCTGTTGTAGAGCGCGTCAAGTGCTTTACGCATGAGGCTCACAGTTCAATCAAGGTTTGCGAAATGCATCGACCAGGGCGACACCCTCGGGGCCGGCTTTGTCCAGCCATTCCTTGAGCATCACGTCGCCAACCTTCTTCATGTCTGCCTTGAGCTGTGCCGACGGGGCGACGACGCTCATGCCGTTGGCTTTGAGCTTCTCCAGCGATTCTGTGTTGGTCTTTTTGGAGGCTGCCAGACCTCGCACTTCGGCGTCGGCAGCGGCCTTCATCACAGCTTGTTTCGTGGCCGTGTCCAGCGCATCGAAGGCTGCCTTGTTGACGATCACCGCATTTTTGGGTAACCAGGCCTGGGTGTCGTACCAGTATTTGATGTGTTCATAGGTCTTGGTATCAAACCCGGTGGAGCCCGATGACATGTAGGACTCAACGACGCCTGTGGCCATGGCTTGTGACAACTCGGCCGCCTGCACGGTGACGGGCTGCGCGCCCACCAGTTCGGCAATGCGGGCTGTGGCAGGGCTATAGGCACGCCATTTCACACCCTTCAAGTCAGCGGCGGAGTTGATCGGCTTCTTGACATAGATGCCCTGGGGCGGCCAGGGCACGGCGTACAAGAGGGCCATGCCTTGGTCGGCGAGCTTTTTCTCCAGAAACGGCTTTTGCACTTTGTACAGTTTCATGGACTCGTCGTAGCTGTCAGCCAGAAACGGCAGGCCATCGGCGCCAAACAGTTGCCACTCGTTTTGAAAGTTGGCCAGCAAGATCTCGCCCGCTTGGGCTTGCCCGCCTTGCACAGCACGTTTGATTTCAGGCGCCTTGAAGAGTGATCCATTGGCGTGCACGGTGATCTTGAGTTTTCCGCCCGTCGCTTTATCCACGTCGGCTGCGAATTCGGTCAGGTTGACCGTGTGAAAGTTGGCAGCACCGTAGCCTGCAGGCAGGTCCCATTTAGTCTGGGCGGATGCCGTCCCCGCAGCCAGGGTGAGACCCAGCAGGGCCGCGGTGGTGGTCAAGGCAAACTGGCGACGTTTCATAAAAACTCCGGTTGGGTTGGGTGAGGGGCGGGTTACTAAATGTAGTGGGGATTCACGTGTGCTGGCTTGGTATTTTCCCTAATCGTTAACAAATTGTTGATGATTTGTAAGTTAATTGCCTACAATCTGCTTCATGCAACAAAGGTGCCAACCCGGAGTCTGTTCATGATCAAGCCCATCGCATCCAAGCCATCACAGCCTCCCGCGGGCGCTCCTTCATTGGTAGAGGCGCCGCCTATCGTGTCCTCGGCCCATCTGGTATCGCCCCGCAGTGCGGAGATGAGCGAGTTCGAGTTTGGGTTGATCGTGGCGGGCAATGCTTTTCATCGCTGGATTGCGCACTGTATGAGTGCAGCGGGCCTCAAAGACCTGACGCCGCTCGATGTCCTGGTGTTGCATCACGTGACCCACCGGGCGCGGGACAAGCGCCTGGCCGACATTTGTTTCATCATGAACGTCGAGGACACGCATCTGATCAATTACTCGTTGAAGAAGTTGCAAAACCTCGGTGTGGTGGCCTCCAGTAAAAGCGGCAAGGAGGTGACCTACGCCAGCACCGAGCTGGGTCGCCAGTATGTTGACCGCTATCGAGAGATTCGTGAGTCTTGTCTGATCGACGCATTGAATGCTGATGACGCGTTGAACCGCGACATTGGCGAGTTGGCGCGCTTGCTGCGTCTGTTGTCCGGCATTTACGACCAGGCGGCCCGTTCAGCGGCGAGTCTGTGACGCCCCTCTTTTACTACTGACGGATTCTGATTGCGAGACTTCATGGAAATCAATGGCACCAGCCGCTGGCAGTTCTGGATCGACCGGGGCGGCACATTCACCGACGTGGTGGGCAAGCGCCCCGATGGCAGTCTGGTCACGCACAAGTTGCTCAGCGAGAACCCGGAGCAGTACCGGGACGCGGCCGTGGCAGGTATCCGGTATCTGCTGGGCTTGAAGCCAGGTGAGCCCGTGACCCCCGAGCAGGTGACCTGCGTCAAGATGGGCACCACCGTGGCCACCAACGCCCTGTTGGAGCGCAAGGGCGAGCCCACGCTGCTGGTGACCACACGCGGTTTTCGGGACGCGCTGCGCATTGCCTACCAAAACCGACCACGCATTTTTGACCGCAACATCCAACTGCCTGAGCTGCTGTACAGCGCTGTCGTGGAAGCGCAGGAGCGGGTGGGCGCGCATGGCGATGTGATTGCGCCGCTGGATGAATTGCTATTAAAACAGGACTTATCAGAGCAATATAAACGAGGGCTGCGGAGCGTTGCGATTGTTTTTATGCATGGTTACCGCTACATAGAGCATGAGTTGGCCGCCAAGCGCATTGCCCTGGAAGTGGGTTTCACTCAAGTCAGCACCTCGCATGAAACCAGCCCGATGATGAAGTTTGTCAGTCGTGGCGACACCACTGTGGTGGATGCGTATCTGTCGCCCATCCTGCGCCGCTATGTGGAGCAAGTGGCCGGTGAAATGCCGGGGGTCAAGTTGTTTTTCATGCAGTCCTCCGGGGGGCTGACCGATGCCCATGCCTTCGCCGGCAAAGACGCGATTTTGAGTGGTCCGGCGGGTGGCATTGTGGGGATGGCGCGCACGGCCGCTATTGCCGGCATCGAGAAGGTGATCGGATTTGACATGGGTGGCACCTCCACCGATGTCTCGCATTACGCCGGGCGGTTTGAGCGCGAGTTCGAGACCCAGGTGGCGGGGGTGCGCATGCGCGCACCGATGATGAGCATCCACACCGTGGCTGCGGGTGGCGGTTCGTTGCTGACCTTCGATGGTTCTCGTTTCAGGGTGGGGCCGCAAAGTGCGGGTGCCAACCCGGGGCCCGCCAGTTACCGCCGGGGCGGCCCCTTGGCCGTAACCGATGCGAATGTGATGCTGGGGAAAATTCAGCCACACTATTTCCCCAAGGTATTTGGCCCGGGCGCTGATGAGGCGCTGAGCCGCGAGGCGGTGCAGCTGAAGTTTGACGAGCTGGCCCGCCAGACCGCCCGGCCGGCCGAGGAGGTGGCGGAAGGCTTCATCAGCATCGCCGTGCAGCAAATGGCCAATGCCATCAAGAAAATATCTGTCGCTCGCGGTTACGACGTCACGCGCTACACCTTGCAGTGTTTTGGCGGTGCCGGCGGTCAGCACGCCTGTCTGGTGGCCGATGCGCTGGGGATGACGCGCGTCTTTGTGCACCCGCTGGCGGGCGTACTCAGTGCCTATGGCATGGGCCTGGCCGATCAGGCCGTGATTCGCGAACAGGCTGTGGAGGCCAAGCTCAGCCTCGCTGCGTTGCCGGGCGTGTTGAACCAGCTTTCGGCTCTCTCTGCGGTGGCGCAGGACGAGTTGGTGCGCCAGCAGGTCAGCAGCGGCGCCATTGTGGTGCACCGCCGAGTGCATGTGCGCTACGAAGGCAGCGATGCCGCGCTGGTAGTGCCTTACCCGGACAGCGCAGAGTTGGCCGATGTGCTGGTGCAGATTCAAGCCGGCTTTGAGGCCGCCTACCGCCAGCGCTATTCGTTCCTGATGCAGGGCAAGGCGCTGGTGGTGGAGGCTGTGTCGGTCGAGGCGGTCGTGGCCGGTGATGCGCCCGCCGAACCAAGTCATGGCGTCCACCCGGCGCGTGACGTGCCGCGCCGTGAAACGGTGCGCATGTTCACAGAGGGGCAATGGCTGGACGCCGCCTTGGTGGTCCGAGAGGATCTGCGTCCGGGTGATGTCATTGCCGGCCCGGCCATCATTGCCGAGAAAAACGCCACCACGGTGGTAGAGCCAGGCTGGGAGGCCGAGCTCACAGCGTTTGACCACTTGGCGCTGGTGCGGCGGACCGAGCGGGCCATTCAATTTGCGGTGGGCACCACGGTAGACCCGGTGCTTCTGGAGGTGTTCAACAACCTCTTCATGAACATTGCCGAGCAGATGGGGCTGCAGCTGCAAAACACAGCCTACTCGGTCAACATCAAGGAGCGCCTTGACTTCAGTTGTGCGCTGTTTGACGCCGCCGGTAACCTGATTGCCAATGCGCCGCACATGCCGGTGCACTTGGGCTCCATGGGTGAGAGCATCAAGACGGTGGTGCGACAGGCCGAAACGGACCTTCGATCCGGCGCCGCCTCCATGCACCCCGGCGACGTGTATGTGCTCAACGATCCCTACCACGGCGGCACGCACTTGCCGGACATCACCGTCATCACGCCGGTGTACCTGGACGGGCAAGCAACGTTTTATGTGGGCTCGCGCGGGCACCACGCCGATGTGGGCGGTATCACGCCGGGCTCCATGCCACCGTTTTCCACGCGGATTGAAGAAGAGGGCGTGCAGATCAATAACTTCAAGCTGGTGGATCGCGGCGTGCTGCGTGAGGCCGAGATGGTGGCGCTACTGCAAAGTGGTGAATTTCCGTCGCGCAACCCACAGCAAAACATGGCGGACCTGAAAGCCCAAATTGCTGCCAACGAGAAGGGCGTGCAGGAGCTA
>CAZBKX010000075.1:0-5008 GCA_964492535.1 uncultured Rhodoferax sp.
GGCCCTTCGTCGTTTCGTGTGGAAGTTGCATTGAAAAATAGAATGTAGTAGCAGAGCTCGGTGGGGCTTGTGGGCAACTCGCCGTCGAGTTGTCCACAAATCCACGGGGCGGTTGTTTAACCTACCTACCCAATCCAAGAGATGGCTATTGAGATTGAATCCTTGTTTACCAGTGCGTTGGGTCTGAGCGCACCTTGGCGCGTAGCCGGCGTTGAGCTCAACACGGCACAAAAGCGCATCGACTTCAAGCTCACCTGTGATGCCAAATACTTGTCCTGCCCGCTGTGCCATAAGGCAGACCAAAGCATTCATGACCGCGTTGAGCGCCAATGGAGACGCCTGGACTTCTTTCAGTATGAAGCCTGGCTGCATGCACAGTTGCCCCGCGTCAAATGCACGGGCTGCGCCAAGACGACCCAAGTAGAGGTGCCCTGGGCGCGCGAGGGCAGCGGCTTCACTCTGCTCTATGAAGCACTGGCCTTGTCGTTATGCCAAGACCTGCCGGTGCGCCAGGCGGCTCAGCAACTGCACTGCAACGACAAGCAGTTATGGCGGCGCATCGAGCATTACGTGACTGAGGCGCGCAAACTTGACGACATGTCCGATGTCAAAGATATTGGCATTGATGAGACCAGCCTGCGAAAAGGTCAGAACTACATCACGGTCGTGCATGATCTCAAAAAGAAGCGCCTCTTATTCGCCTGTGAAGGCAAGGACCATAAGACGGTGGTCGATTTTGGCGCTGACCTTCAAGCGCACGGGGGCAACCCAGAGCAGATTGAACATGTCTGTCAGGACATGAGTGCCGCCTTTGCCAAGGGCGTCGCCCAAGCCTTGCCCAATGCACAAATCAGCTACGACCGCTTTCATGTGGTGTCCATGGCCAATGAGGCCATGGACGAGGTGCGGCGTGAAGAAGTACGCACCCAGCCCCAATCGATCAAGGCCGCACTGGGCGACAACGACCGCAAATTGCTCAAGAGTCTGACTTGGGGCATGCGCCGTAATCCGGATGGCTGGAGCCAAAAGCAATTCAATGCGATGCACTGGTTACAGCACTCCACCCTGAAGAGTGCGCGGGCTTGGCGCCTGAAGATGGCGCTGCGCACGGTGTACGCCAACGCCGTCACACATAACGATGAGGCACAGGCTAAGGCTGAGTTATCAAGCTGGCTGAGTTGGGCCAGACGTTGTCGGTTGGAGCCGTTCAAGAAACTCGCCGCCACGTTGAGCCAGCGCATCGATGGCGTGGTGCGCGGTATGTTGGACAACCGCAGCAACGCCTATGTGGAGGCCATGAATGGCTTGCTGCAGCAGGCCAAACGGGCCGCCAGAGGCTTTAAAACCGCCGCAAACTTCATTGCAATTGCCTACCTGCGCATGTCCAAGCTCAAACACTTGCCCAGCAATCCCCTGGCGCCCGCATCTTCGCCCAAGTACAGCGTGCTTATCCATCGTTGTCTGTGATGTCAAGTTCCACACAAAACGGCATAGAGCCTGCGTAGGTCATTCTGGGCAACTTTGACTTGGTGGTCGAGGGGTCTGGATGCTCTCACATCTCGCCCACCCAACCCGTTATTTAAAAAGTTGCACTTCGAATTTGAACTCGCGATCAATCGTTGGAGTAAACTTTCCAAGTCACTCATCACCCGGTTCGCAGACAACTTTCAGGTCATTCAAAAACCTGCATTTTGATTCGCGATTGCTATATATGAATCAACCTAGAAAAACTGACGCTGCTCCCGCGCGAGTCCGGTGGATGATGCCACTTGCAGTGTGGGCTGTGTTTGCATTGATGATTGCGTGGGGGCTAAACAGCGAATACGAGAGAATTGACTCCAACGAGCGTGAGAGAGTCTCCACCCAGGCGCGGGTGGTTCATGATGCATTGAGCCGGCAACTGCAAGCGACCCAGTCAGCCCTGATGTCGGTGCGAACCGACCTGCCCTTTTTAATCCCGCAACGCGACAGCACAGAATTCTTGTCCCGGCGCTTGCAATCGCTTTCAGACGTGATGCAGGGGGTGCGAACCCTGTCGGTGCTGAACGACAAGGGCGTGGTATCAGCCAGTAACCGGCCGGAGTTGATTGGGCGGGATTTCTCGGCCCGCGCCTACTTTGCACTGGCCAAAGAAAGCAACGACCCCGATAAGCTCTATGTGTCAACTCCGTTCAAAACTGTCTTGGGGGTGTATTCACTGAACCTCGTGAAGGTGCTGCACAGCGACAAGGGGGCGTTCGCGGGCATTATCTCGGCCACCATCGATGCTGACTTTTCGGCTGATCTGCTGAAGTCGGTGCGGTACGAGCCCACGGCGTGGACCGCGCTGGTGCATGGCAGTGGCACGGTAGTCAATGTTTCTCCTGCCAATGAAGCCATGATAGGCATGGATCTGACAACGCCGGGCTCGTTGTTCAGCCGGCACTTACAAAGCGGTCAGGCGGTCAATATTTACCGTGACTTTTCCAAGCTCACTCAAGAAGACAGTTTTTTGGCGGTGCACTCCCTGCAGCCCGAAGCGCTCAATATGGATGTGCCCCTCATCATTGGCGCAGGGCGCAGTTTTGACGATGCTTATAGCGCCTGGCACAGAGGTCTTGCGGTGACGCTGGGTGCGTTTGCGCTGGCCAGCATGCTGGCCGCTTTGGCGTTGTGGAAGTACCAGCAACAAAAGCGCGCGCTCGATGAACTCGCACGCCAGCAAAACAGGGACATGGCGCAAAGCCTGGAAAATTTGCGCCAAAGTGAGAGCTTTGCCCGTGAGATTGCAGACAACATTCCCGGTTTGTTTGCCTTCTGGAGAGCCGATTTCACCTGTGGCTATGCCAACAAGAGCTATCTTGAATGGTTTGGCAAGACGCAGGCAGAGATGCAGGGTATATCGATTCAAGCTTTGTTGGGGGACGTACTCTTTCAGAAAAACGCGCTCTACATGGCTGCCGCACTGCGCGGTGAGCCACAGCAGTTTGAGCGTGCTCTGGTCAAGGCCGATGGCAGCACCGGCTACACTTGGACGCAATACCTGCCTTTTCGGGTGGATGGGCAGACGAAGGGTTTTTTTGCCTTGGTGACGGATATCACCGAACTGCGGGCGAGCCAAGAGCAACAGCGCTTGAATGACTTGTCGCTCAAGGCCATTTCTCAAAGCGTAATCATCACCGATGCCAAGGCCAACATTGTTTCGGTGAATGACAGTTTTGTCAAAATCACGGGCTACGACACGCAGGAGATGATCGGGCGCAACTGCAGGTTTTTGCAAGGCCCACAAACCGACCCCAAAACTATTCAGGTCATTCGCCAGGCGCTGGACGGCGGGCGTAGCTTTTCGGGCGAAATCTTGAATTACCGCAAAGACGGCACGCAGTTCTGGAATGACCTCACCATTGCGCCGGTGCGCAGCGAAGAGGGCCTTATCACGCACTTTATTGGTGTGACGCGGGATGCAAGCGAGCGTAAAAATGCCGAGGCCGCCATCAACACGCTGGCCTTTTACGATCCGCTGACCAGTCTGCCCAACCGGCGCATGCTCATGGACCGCATGCACCATCTCCAGGCCACCAGCCTGCGCCACCCGCGCACGGCAGCGTTGCTGTTTATTGACCTGGACAAGTTCAAGGTACTCAATGACACCCGGGGTCACCAGCAAGGCGACTTGTTGCTGATCCAAGTGGCGCAGCGCCTGAGCTCCTGCGTGCGAGATCGCGACACGGTGGCCCGCCTGGGGGGTGATGAGTTTGTGGTGATGCTGGAAGACCTGACCGGCGATGCCCTGGAGGCCGCCAGTCATGCCAGGGCGGTGGGCGAAAAAATTCTCCAAGCTCTCAATCAAGATTACGCGCTCACGGGCTTTAGCCATCACTGCACGCCCAGCATTGGCATTACTTTGTTTGGAGATGTAGCTGAGTCCGTAGACGAACCCTTGAAGCGTGCCGACATTGCCATGTACCAAGCCAAGGCGGCGGGGCGCAACACCCTGAGGTTTTTTGACCCACAAATCCAACAGCAGCTCACGCAGCACACCTCACTTGAGGCCCGGCTCACCACCGCGCTGACCGGCCATCAGTTTGTGCTGTACTACCAGCCTCAAGTGCAGGGTTTGAGCGAGATCACCGGTGTGGAGGCGCTGCTGCGCTGGCGTGAACCCGAGCTGGGCATGATCTCCCCTGGGGATTTCATCCCCGTGGCGGAAGAGACTGGATTGATATTGCCGATAGGCGCGTGGGTCTTGCAAGCTGCCTGCATGCAATTGGCAACTTGGGCTCATCAGCCTGCACGGGCGCACCTGAGCATGGCGGTGAATGTGAGCGCCAAACAATTGCAACAGGATGATTTTGTAGCCCAGGTGCTGCGCACCCTGGAGGAGACCGCAGCCAACCCCAAGCGCCTCAAACTGGAAATTACCGAGAGCATGCTACTCAACCATATTGAGGACGTGATCGCCAAAATGACCGCGCTCAAAGCAGTGGGTGTGGGTTTTTCTTTGGATGATTTTGGGACCGGGTACTCGTCCCTGGCCTACCTTAAACGCCTGCCATTGGATCAGCTCAAAATCGATCAGGGCTTTGTGCGCGACATTTTGGTGGACCCCAACGATGCCGCCATCGCAAAAATGATCATCGTGCTGTCCGAGAGCCTGGGCCTGACCGTGATTGCCGAGGGCGTTGAGGCAGCCGCTCAGCGTGATTTTTTGATCTCTCAGGGTTGCCATGGTTACCAGGGCTACTTTTTCAGCAGGCCCATGCCGGTGGCTGAACTTGAGGCGTATTTGCATGAGTGCCTGCCCGGCGAGGCCGCCATGCCAAGCGGTCACCCCGCCCGCCCGGGCCTGCCGCTGAGTCTTTGAGCCAGGCAGCTACAGACGCGCCAAAACCGCCCGCACCTCGTCCACGCTCAAGATCTCGGACAGCACCACGGGCGCGCGACCCGCCTGGTACAGCACATACACCGGCACGCCATTGCGCCCCAGTTGCGCCAGGGCGGCGGTGATGTCGGGGTCGCGCCGGGTCCA
>CAZBKX010000076.1:0-1680 GCA_964492535.1 uncultured Rhodoferax sp.
TCCTTCATGTAGGTCGTGATGCCGCCGGAAAAGCCGGCCAGCGCGTACAACACGCCGTTCGCGTTCGCTGGCACATCCACCTCCATGGTGACCAAGCTGTCCACCTTGCCGAGCTTCGGTGCCGCGGATTCCGGCATCCGGGTGATGGGGAAATCGAAGGTCCATTCGGTGAGGGACGATGCCGGAGCATCTTCCGGATGGAACATTGCGGTGGACCAAAGGCCGCCGCCAATGGGCAGGTTCTTGTTCTTCTTCGATTCCTCGATGAACAGCGCCTTCATCTGCTCGAGCTTCTTGGGGTTCTCGCTTGCAAGGTCCTTCGCCTGACTCCAGTCCTTGTCGATGTGGTACAGCTCCCACTTGTCGGTCAGCGGCGACCATTCCTTGATGCCCTTGGGCATGCCGCCTACCCAGGGTTCGCGCGGGCCGGGGGCGCTGGCGAACCAGCCTTCGTGGTAAATGCCGCGGCTCGCCATGATGTCGAAGAACTGCGTTTTGCGCGTGCCCGGCGCATTGGCGTCACCCAAGGTGTAGACCATGCTGACGCCGGCGATCGGGTCCTGCTTGAATCCGTTAACAATGCGCGGCGGCTTGATCTTTGTCAGTTCGTAAATCGTCGGCACGATGTCGATCACGTGGTGGAACTGCGGCCGCGCCGTCGGGTCGGCCTTGATGCGCTTCGGCCAGGCCACGGCCATCGGCTGGCGGGTGCCGCCGAAGTAGGCGCCCTGCAGCTTGGTGCCCTGGTAGGGCGTGCTGCCGGCCCAGGCCCAGGCGGCGTGGTACATGTTGTCGGTCTTCGGGCCACCCAGAGCATCGAGGCCGCCCAACTCTTCAAGCGCCTTCAAGTGCTGCGCGATGGTGGTCGGGATGCCGTTCTGCGCCAGTTGCTCGCTGATCGTGCCGTAAAGTCCCTCGGACGACGAACCGTTGTCTCCCCAGATGTAGAAGATCAGCGTGTTGTCGAGCCTGCCCTGGCGCTCGATCTCGGCGATGACCTTGCCCGCGTTGACGTCAGCGTGCTCGGTGAAGCCGGCGAAGACTTCCATCAGGCGGCGCTGGAACGGTCTCTCGGCCTCGGGGATCGACTCCCACGACGCCATCGATGCCGGGCGCGGCGTGAGTTGTGCGTCCTGCGGGATCCAGCCCTTGGCCTTGGCGCGAACAAAGGTGCGTTCGCGGTACTTGTCCCAGCCGTCGTCGAACTTGCCCTTGTACTTGTCGGCCCACTCCTTCATCACCTGGTGCGGGCCATGCGATGCGCCCGGCGCCCAGTACATGAAGAAGGGCTTGTCGGGTGCGTAGGCCTTCTGCTCGCGCAGCCAGGCGATCGCGTCTTCGGCAATGTCTTCGGTCAGGTGGTAGCCCTTCCTGGGATGCTGGAGGACCTCGGTGGTGTTGCGTGTCAGCGTCGGCTCGTACTGCGACGCCTCGCCGGCGAGGAAGCCGTAGAAGTACTCGAAACCGTAGCCGGTCGGCCAATACTCGAATGGCCCCTTGCTGGTGATCTGCTCTTCGGGCGTGTTGTGCCACTTGCCCCAGGCACCCGTGTTGTAACCGTAGTTCTTGAGGACTTCCGCGACCGTCGCCGACGACTTCGGAATGATCCCGGAAAAGCCGTCGAAGTCGTTGGCGATCGCCGCGATCTGGCCATTGCCGACAAACGTGTGGTTGCGCCCG
>CAZBKX010000077.1:0-2498 GCA_964492535.1 uncultured Rhodoferax sp.
GATTTGTTGACTTGCACATTCACTACCCACAGACTAACGTCATTGGATCGCCCGGCGAGGGCTTGCTTCCCTGGCTGGAGAATTACACTTTTCCAGAAGAAAAACGCTTTGTAGCCGCTGAATATAGTCAGCAAGCAGCTACTTTTTTTATAGCTGAGTTGCTGCGTAATGGGGTGACGACCACCCTGGCATTTGCAACCTCCCATCCTGAATCCGTCAATGCCTTGTTCAACGAGGCTCTGCGGCACCGCCTGCGTCTTATCACCGGGCTATGCCTGATGGATCGGCATGCGCCTGGCGAACTGTTGAACCGTGCCCCACTCAATGGCGCGCACGATGCCACCGAACAAAGTCTGATTGATTCCGAGGTCCTGATCCAAAAATGGCATGGCAGGGGGCGCCTGGGCTATGCCATTACGCCGCGCTTTGCGCCCACGTGCTCGCCAGCGCAATTGCGCGGGGCGGGCGAACTGGCTGGGAAATATCCTGATGTCTGGATTCAGTCGCATGTCGCTGAAAACAAGGACGAGATTGCTTGGGCACGCCAGTTGTTCCCTGATTCGCGCAGTTATCTGGCGACTTACGCCGATTTTGGCTTGATGCGTGAACGCGCCATGTATGCGCATTGCATTCATTTTGACGATGAAGACCGCACCCTGATGGCTGAAACGAAAACAGCAGCAGCCGTTTGTCCGACCAGCAACCTGTTCCTGGGCAGTGGATTCTTTGACTATGCGGCGGCAGATCGGGCCGGCTTTTTATATGGGCTGGCGAGCGACGTGGGCGGAGGAACCAGTTTCAGTCCTTTTCACACCATGCTGGCGGCTTACTACGTGGGAAGAGAGGGGCAGACCAAGCCAGGTCTGTCGTTATCACCGCAGCAGCTTTGGTGGCGGCACACGGTGGGTGCGGCGTCGGCCTTGGGGCTGGATGGCCGTCAGGGCGGCCCTGCGGTGGGTAATTTGCTGCCGGGTTGCGAGGCTGATTTTGTCGTCCTGAACCCGCAGGCTACGCCTTTGCTGGCTTTCAGGATTGGCAATGCCAACAGCCTGGATGAACTGCTTTTTGCCATGATCGTTCTGGGTGATGATCGCTTGGTCGAAAAGACAGTTATTTCGTGAAATTAGTGTAAAACCGGCCGCTAGCCTTTTGATATATTGGGCCGTATTGTCTTTTTTGATAGCAAATTCCAAGCTTACAATCTGCATAAATTAGGAGTTTCGCCACCATGACAATCAAAAGTGACAAATGGATTCGCCGCATGGCTGAGACGACTGGAATGATAGAGCCGTTCGAGCCGCGGCAAGTGCGCGAACGCGAGGGCAAGAAAATCATCAGTTATGGCACCAGCAGTTATGGCTATGACATCCGCTGCGCTCCGGAATTTAAGGTTTTCACCAATATCCACAGTACCGTTGTGGACCCCAAAAATTTTGACGAGAAGAGTTTCGTCGATTTTTATGGTGACAGTTGCATCATTCCACCCAATAGCTTTGCGCTGGCTCGGACTGTGGAATATTTCCGTATCCCCCGTAACGTGTTGACCATTTGCCTGGGCAAAAGTACCTATGCGCGCTGCGGCATCATCGTCAACGTGACGCCGTTTGAGCCCGAGTGGGAAGGGTACGTCACGCTTGAGTTCTCGAACACGACCCCCTTGCCTGCCAAAATTTACGCTGGCGAGGGTTGTGCCCAGGTTCTATTTTTCGAGAGCGACGAGGTCTGTGAGACCAGCTATAAGGATCGCGGTGGCAAATACCAGGGCCAGGTGGGCGTGACGTTGCCCAAGGCCTGATCATGACCCCTGCATGCTGCCCGAGGCACGTTGACCGCAATCAAGGTAGCCCGCCATGAAATGGGAAGGTAATCGTGAATCTGACCATGTGGAAGACCGCCGGGACGATGATGGATCGTCGGGGCGAGGCGGCTTGGGTGGGCGCAGCTTGGGGATCGGCTCGATTGCCATTGCACTTGTCGCATCCTAATTTGTTTGTGCCAATCCGATGACGATGCTTGACCTGTTGTCAGGTGGGGTGCGCCAGGGGACTTCGCGCAAGCCTATGTGATTGCCCACGAAGTGGGTCATCATGTTCAGAATTTATTAGGTATCAGCGCCAAGATGGACCAGATGCGGGGTCGTGCCAGTCGGTGGGAGCTGAACGCCCTGAATGTGCGTATGGAATTGCAGGCCGATTGCTTTGCCGGCGTGTGGGCTAACCATGCGCAGGCAGCCCGGCAGTTGCTGGAACAGGGTGATGTCGAAGAGGCCATGAATGCCGCTGAGAAGATGGGTGATGATGCCTTGCAGCGGTCCAATGGGGGTACTGTGGTGCCGGATAGCTTTACTCATGGCGCAAGTGCTCAGCGTCAGCGATGGTTTCAAAATGGCTTGAAAAACGGCAGTGTCAAAGGCTGTGACACGTTCTCTGCCCGCCAATTGTGATGTGTGATGGATAATAGAAGCTTGTTTCCCTGACTTTGGGACGCCTCAGCTATCA
>CAZBKX010000078.1:0-8408 GCA_964492535.1 uncultured Rhodoferax sp.
AACAGTACGCAAGCAGCTCAAAAACTACGAGCGCATGAAGCTGTTGATGCAGAAATGGATTGACTTGGCAATGGAATTGTCAATACTTCGACTGGCCAAAAAACCGAGTGAATGACGGGGAGAACTTGTCACTGTCAAGTATATTATCATCATGTACAAATTGAGGTGTGCCCCGCATGATCCCATGAAGATGATAATGGCAGAAATCATTTTTTAAACTGCAAAACGCACCCGCACCTGAAGCCCGGGCCCCTCGGGCGGGTTTTCCAGGGTCAGGCTGGCGCCATGGCTTTGCACGACCTCGAGGGCAATGGCCAGTCCCAAGCCAGCGCCTTCGATGGCTGCGTTGGCGCGCACAAAGGGTTTCATGATGCGTTCGCGCAGGGCAGGTGCAATGCCGGGGCCCTGGTCGCGCAGGAGCAGGATCACTTCGCCGTGGTGCTGGTGAATGCCCAGCGCCACCGTGCTGTTGGGTGGCGAGAACTTCAGGGCGTTGAGCAGCAGGTTGTCCAGCAGCAGGCGCAGGTCATCGGGGTTGCCTTGCACGCAGGGCGAGCCGCTGGCGTCCAGACTGAATTCAATGCCGCGGTGACTGCCCAGCGCGGACAAACCGACCATGGACTCTTGGGCCAGCGCCTGCAGGTCCACGGGCACCCGGGCGTCGGGCTCGGTGCGGCCTTCCAGGCGGGCCAGCGTGAGCATTTGTTGCAGCAGGCGCTGGGTACGTTGCACGCCCAGTTTGAGCCGGCTCACTGTGGCCAGGATTTGCGCCGGGTCTTGCCCGGGCGCCAGGTTGTTGACTTCCAGACCCAGTGCCGTGATGGGGGTGCGCAGCTCGTGCGCGGCATTGGCAATGAAGCGTTTGTGGGCCTGCAGGCTGGTGTCGAGTTGCCGCAGCAAGCGGTTGAGGGTGCGGATGACGCTGGCCAACTCGGCGGGCGCGTGCGGCAGGGTCACCGGGGCAAGCGAGAGGGGGTCGCGCCGGCTCAGTTCGTCGTCCAGCTCGCGAATGGGGGCCAGCCCCTTGCGGATGGTGGTGGCGACCAGCGCGGCGCCAATCAACATGGCCAGCAGGGTGGGGAGCAGCACCTCCAGCTCCGCGTCGCGGCTGAGCGCATCCCGCAGGGCCTGGGAGTGCATGACCTGCACGGTGCGCTCGGTGCTGTGCAGGGTGAACACCCGCAGCAGCACGGCGTCAGCTTGGGGGCCGCTGGGCTCGGCTGAAAATCCCTCGCGGGTGTTGGGGCCTAATTCGATCTGCCCGCTGGAGCGGTACAGCCTGTTGGCTTGGTGATCCCAGATTTGTACGTCCAGATGGAGGCTGGGGTCGTCGTCCCAGGCCATCACCGTGCTTTGCACATCGCTCAGTATGAGGGCCCGCGCCACCTGCTCCAGCTGGTAGTCCAGCATTTCGCCCTGTTGGCGGTGCACTTGCACGCGTACCGCCACCCCCAGGACGATGCCCACCAGCAGCACGCCCATCAACAGGCGCCGTTTGAGCCGTGTTTCTAGCGAGGCCATGGCGGCTCGTCACGCGGCACAAAGTAGCCCACGCCCCGGATGTTGAGAATGCTGGCCACGCCCAGTTTGCGCCGCAGGTTGTGGATGTTGACCTCCAGGGCATTGCTGGTGACTTCTTCGCCCCAGCCCAGCAGTCGTTCCTCAAGTTGTGGGCGCGACAGGGGGACGCCGGGGCGGCGCATGAGCAGCTCCAGCAGCGCGAACTCCCGGGCCGACAAGTTCACGGCGGTCCCGTTTTGGGTGACTGCTTTGGTGTCCGGGTGCAAAGCCAGGGCGCCGCTGCGCAGCACGGGATCGGCCCGCCCGGAGCGGCTGCGAATGCTTGAGCGCAGGCGTGCAGCCAGCTCGTCCAGCTCAAAGGGCTTGAGGATGTAGTCGTCTGCGCCGGCATCCAGCCCGGCCACGCGGTCGGCCAGGGCGTCGCGTGCGGTGATGATCAGAATCGGGAACACGTGGCCATTTTTGCGCAGTTTGCGCAGCACCTGCATGCCGTCTTGCCGGGGCAGACCGAGGTCCAGCACCACGGCGTCAAAGGGCTCAGTGCTGGCACATTGCAGGCCGAGCTCACCATCACGCACCCAGTCGATGGTGATGCCCAACCGGGCGAGGCCGACCCGCACGGCCTCACCAATCAGGGGATCGTCTTCAATGAGGAGGGCGCGCATGGTCAGGTGAAGAAGTTGACATGAATTTCAGCTTATCACGCGCCAGACGCAGAAAAGCCGCGCACCGGGCGCGGCCTTTTGGCAAAGCGGACGAGCTCGCCCGGGATGAATTACTTGGCCGTGGCCGCGTTCTTTTTCACGGTCTTTTTGGCAGCGTGTTTTTTGACCCGTTTTTTGGCTGGCTTGGTTGCGGGGCCGGCGGCCTTCAAGGCTGTGGCGCCTGAGGTGTTTTGAGCGGTGAACGCGGTCGGCGTGGCTGCAAACGCCAAGCCGGAACAGAACAGGCCGGCGGTGATGCACAGGGCGGTGATGCTTGATTTCATGGTGGGTCCTTCGGGGTACTGGGGTTGAATCTGCAGCTGGGGGGTTGGTTTGCGACCAACTGAGATTGACTGTACTGCTTGAGACTTAGGCTGGACTTAGGGGGCAGGCTGTGATGAATTTTTAAGATTTTCAGGCCTCTGGCCGGCGTATTTATTGGCTTTTTCTTGGTGAATTGATAGCGAACAGTCCCCGGAGCCTCCGTCGCAATCATGAGGGTGGGAGCGTTGATCAGCGCGTCAATTGGTTGCTTTGAGAAAGGGCGACTGAGCTGCGCCGCGGGTCAGGGCTGCGCGCGACAGGTCCGAAGTAGTCTTTTCGCCAGAGGTCTTACCATGGAGCTAACGTCACGGCTCAAACTCCACAAGTCAAAAATGCCTGGGAGCCCGTATTCCGCGCTACGTCCAGCGTCACCGACACCGCGGCAGCAGCATTGCGCCACGGGTGTTTGCGTTGCACTTGCCTGGAGAAAGTGATCAGCGGCGGTCACAGCGGCGAAGACATGGCGTGATTGTGATGGGAGTGCCGGGGCTGGCGGCGCGGCGCACTATATTGCGGGCTGATCAAAAAAGCGATGGCAAGGATAAAAAGACGATGAAGGTCATGGTTCTGGGAGCGTATGGCAATTTTGGGGCGCGCATCAGCCGTGCCTTGGACGGTGATAGCCGCATCGAATTGCTGGTGGCAGGGCGCGATGGCCAGAAGGCTGCGGCCTTTGCCGCCGCGCTGGCGGGCCGTGCGCAAGGCGTGTCGGTGGACATGCACGGTGCGGGTTTTGCGCAGTCTTTGCAAGACCATCAGGTGGGCCTGCTGATTCACACGGCAGGACCCTTCCAGGGCCAGGACTATGCCGTGGCGCGCGCTTGCGCGCAGGCTGGCGTGCACTACATAGACCTTGCTGATGGCCGTCGCTTTGTGTGCGATTTTTCGCGTGCGCTGCACGCGGTGTTTGCAGATGCAGGCCGCGTGGCCATCAGTGGTGCCAGCACGGTACCTGCGTTGTCGTCGGCAGTGGTCGATAAGCTGTGCGCGGGTTGGCAGCGTTTGGATACGCTGGATATTTGTATCGCCCCGGCACAGACTGCACCGCGCGGCGTGGCCACCTTGCGCGCGGTGTTGAGTTATTGCGGCGGCCCTATCCAGGTCTGGAGTGGCCGGCAGTGGCAGACCCACATCGGCTGGGCCAAGCCGCAGCGTGTGGAGTTTCAACGCTTGCGCCCCCGACTGGGTGCGTTGTGTGATATCCCTGACCTGGAGCTCTTTCCCACCCACTACCAGGTGCGTGAGCGTATGGAGTTTCGTGCGGCGGTGGAGGTGGGCCTGGCCCAGCGGGCGTTTGCCGTTCTGGCCTGGCTGCGGCAGACTGGGGTGTTGAAAAATCCATCGGCTTTGGCGGGTCTTCTCAACACTGCAGCCAAGCTGTTTGACCCATTGGGTTCTGCACTGGGTGGCATGGTGCTGCGCGTGGCCGGGCTGGATGCTGCTGGCAAGCCGGCCAAGCGTGCATGGCATATCGCCGCCGACAACGACCATGGCCCCGAGATCCCCTGCATGGCCGCCATTTTGCTGGCCCGGCGGCTGGCGGCAGGTGAGCCCATGGCCTGCGGTGCCTACGCCTGTGTGGGCTTGAACACGCTGGCGGATTTTGCGCCCGAGTTCGCCAAATGGGGCATGGTGACCGACGTGGTGGAAGAGGGCTAGGGCCGTGTCGCACCGCAGTTTTGACTTTGCCATGCCTGCGCCTGCAGCCGTGGTGTTTGACGCCTTCCACTATCACCACTGGCGCCACCGCTGGGACAGCCTGGTCAGTGCCACGGCGGTAGAGGGCGGCGCACCGTGCCCCTATGTGGGCTCGGTCACGCAGAACGCGGGTGGTGGCTGGATGCGCAGCTTGTCCATGCGCACACAGTTCGTGGCATATGACAGGCCGCGTCTGGCCGCCGCGTCCATGCTGGGTCAGTCGTTCCCTTTTACACGCTGGGCTGCATCCATGCGCCACAAGGACCTGGACAATGGGCAGTCTGTGCTGCTGTACACCTACACTTTTGAGGTAGGCCCGCGTTGGATGGCCTGGATCATCCGGCCCTTTGTAGAGCGCATTTTTGAGTACCAGACGCGCAAGCGGTTTGGGCGCCTGAGCACCTATTTGGCACGCCACGCGCAAGAGATCATGCGTTGGCAGCAGGAGTAATAAAACATGTTGCACAACGCTGAGTCTGTGGAGTGGTTGGAGAGACGGTATCTGCGCCTGAGCCTGGTTTTTGTCTGGCTGTGGACGGCGGTAGTGAGTGTGTGGGAGCTGCAAGGCCAAAGCCGCGAGCTCGTGTTTGCAGGGGGCATTGCAGATATTGGGATGGCAAATGCCCTGGTGTTGACCGGTGCGGTGTTAGACGCGATTTTGGGGCTGTGGCTGTGGCTGCGGCCCACACGCCTGACCTACCTGCTAGCGCTGGCCACTATGGTAGCGATGACACTGGTTGGCACGGTGCTGAGCCCTTATCTGTGGCTGCACCCACTGGGTCCCTTGAGTAAAAACATTCCCATCGCCGTGGTGCTGTGGGTGCTGGCGCGCAAACCCGTATGAACACCTATGTGATTGTTAAATGGCTGCATATCCTGTCCAGCGTGATGCTGGTGGGCACGGGGTTTGGCACCGCGTTTTACCTGTTTTTTGCCAACCGCAGCGGTGTGGTTGCGGTGCAGGCCGTGGTGTCGCGCCTGGTGGTGCGGGCGGACTGGTGGTTCACCACGCCGGCCATTGTGTTGCAACCCGCCACCGGCCTGTGGCTCATGCACCTGATGGGTTTGCCACTGAGCACGCCGTGGGTCGTATGGACGCAGGCCCTTTACGGGATGGCGGGCCTGTGCTGGATTCCGGTGGTGTGGTTGCAGCTGCGCATGACCGCCATGGCGCAGGCCGCGCACGCCAGTGGCCAGGAATTGCCCCTTTTGTACTGGCGTTATGCCCGCTGGTGGGAGTGTCTGGGTTACCCTGCCTTTGTGGCCATGCTGGCCATCTTCTACCTGATGGTGGCCAAGCCCGACCTTTAGGGTCCCAACGCCCCACTTCGAACAATGGGTGTTGTCTTCGGCGAAGCGGCTGCGCCATTTCATCCACCGCTTTGATTCCAGCCTCAATGGCTATGTGCACTTTCATGTGTGCGTGATGGGTGGACTATTTGCGGCAGTGGCGGTCGAGGGCAACGATGATGCAACCCCGCGAACCTCATTGCCAGGTGTCGTCTTCTACCTGGCCAGTGCCATCGATGCGGTCGTCATGGCGCAGGTGCAGCCACCTCACCCCGCCTTGATCATTTCTGCCGCTTTCTCCGCAATCATGATGGTCGGCGCGTTGGTGTTGCCGGACACCAGTTGCGGCATGATGGATGCGTCCACCACGCGCAAATTCTGGATGCCGTGCACGCGCAAATCCGCATCTACCACGGCCAACGGATCATTGGCGGGGCCCATTTTGCAGGTGCCGCAGGGGTGGTACTCGGTGTCGGAGTGGTCGCGTAAAAACTGCTCTATTTGAGCCGGGTTGTTGCGCTCCAGCGGGTAGAGCATGGGGCCCCGGTAGGCGCTAAGGGCTGCGCTTTGCATGATGTCGTAACCGATTTGCGTGCCCTTGATGAGCGTGGCCATGTCGCGCGGGTCGGTCAAAAACGCGGGGTCGATCAGGGGTGCATCGGTGGCCTTGGCGCTTTTGAGTCTGACGGTGCCCCGGCTCTTGGGGCGCACCAGCGTCACATGCAGCGTGTAGCCGTGGCCCAGGTGGTTTTTTCGGGTGTGGTCGTCCACGATGCCGGTGCATAGCGCCAACTGTATGTCGGGCGACGGCTCACTCTTGTCGGCAAACAGGAAGCCCTGGGTCTCGGCCACGTTGCTGGTGATGGGGCCTGTGCGCTTGGATCGCCACTCAAAAATGCCACGCACGATGGCCCCCAGACCCGAGAGCGAGACGCCAAAGGTCTCGCGCTTGCGCTGGGTGCGGTAAATCAGCACGGTGGTGAGGTGGTCGTGCAGGTTCTGGCCGACGCCGGGCAGGTCATGCACCACGGTGATGCCGTGTTGCTGGAGGTGCGCAGCAGGGCCCAGCCCTGACAGCATCAGCAACTGCGGGGAGCCAAAGGCGCCGGCGCACAGGATGACCTCACGGCGGGCGCGTACTTGTTGCAGTTGCTGGTTTTTCAGAAACTCGGCGCCCACGGCGCGCCGGCCTTCCAGAAGGACGCGCTGGGTGTGGGCGTGGGTGATGACCGTGAGGTTGGGGCGCGCCAGGTGGGGCGTGAGATAGCCTTTGGCTGCGCTCCAGCGCTCACCATTTTTTTGGGTGACCTGGGCCGGGGCGCAGCCGAACTGGGAGGCGCCGTTGTAGTCCGGGGTCACGGGCAGACCCTGTTCGGTACACGCCTGGATGAAGGCCTGGTTGATGGGGCTGGGGCTGCGCAGGTAGCTCACGTTGAGCGGCCCGCCGGTGCCGTGGTACTCGTTGGCGCCAAAGCATTCGCTGTTTTCCGCGCGTTTGAACAGGGGCAGCACGTCGTCATACGACCACCCCGGGTTGCCCAACCCGGCCCAGTGGTCGTAGTCACCCCGGTTGCCCCGGGTGTAAACCATGGCGTTGACCGAGCTGCTGCCGCCCAGCACCTTGCCGCGCGGCTGAAAACCCCGCCGGCCATTGAGGCCGGGCTGGGGCACGGTTTGGTAGTTCCAGTTGTGGATGCCCAGCGCCGCCGTGGCGGCAAAGCCCAGCGGTGCGTGGATGAAGGCCGAGGTATCGGGCCCGCCGGCCTCGATCAGGCAGACGGACACCGTGGGGTCTTCGGACAGGCGGCCTGCCATGACGCAGCCTCCCGCACCACCACCGATCACGACAAAGTCAAATTCGGACAAGTTCATGGTGTGGTGCCTGCGGTTTGTTTTATTTGGTCAGAAAATCAAGGTACTTGCTGGCAAATTTTCCGTAGGGCGGCCACAAGAACTTGACCGCGCTGAACGGTGCCTGGTAGAAGACCGGGCGCATTTTTGAGAAGGTGATGAAGCCCTCATGGCCGTGGTAGTGGCCCATGCCGCTGTCGCCTACACCGCCAAACGGCAGGTCGTGCTGGCCCACATGGAACAGGCCGTCGTTGACGCTCACGCCGCCCGACATCACATGCTCCAGCAGGTAGTGCACCAGCGCTTTGTCGTTGCTGAACGGGTAGAACGCCAGTGGCCGGGGGCCGCTGTTGATGGCGTCTACCGGCTCCGCGATTTGGTTGTAGGCAATCACGGGCAGCACCGGGCCAAAAATTTCCCGCGTGCGCAGCGTGCAATCGGCTGGGGCATTGAGCACGAGGTGCGGGGCGATCTTGCGGGTGCGGGCGTCCCAGGCGGCGCCGGGCACGAGCTGCACCAGCGTGGCGCCTCGCTCTTGCGCTTCTTCCATGGCGTGGACCACGCGCTCAAACGAGCGGTCGTCAATCATGGAGGTGTAGTCGGGCGAGTCCAGGCGCGGGTAGCGTGCCGCCACAATCTCTTTGGCCAGAGCTATGAATTCGGCTACTTTGCCCATGGGGATGTAGGCGTAATCGACTGTGGTGCAGATTTGCCCGGCATTGAAATACTTGACAAACAGCAGGCGCTCGGCGGCCTTGCGCAGCGGGTAGTCGTCACACACCAGTGCGGGTGACTTGCCCCCCAACTCAAGCGTGACCGGGCACAGGTTGGTGCTGGCTGCCGCCATCACGGCGCGGCCAGTGGTGCCAGAGCCCGTGAACAGCAGGTGGTCAAATTTGAGTTGCGAGAACTCGATGCCCACACCGCCGGTTTCATCAAAAAACGCGAGCTTTTCCCGGGGGAAATAGCTGGGGCATTTATCCATCAACAGCCGGGCCAGGTGGCGTGAGTTCTCCGACA
>CAZBKX010000079.1:0-3465 GCA_964492535.1 uncultured Rhodoferax sp.
GCAGCGGACTTTTAATCCGTTTGTCGTGGGTTCGACCCCCGCACATCCCACCAAGTTAACAAGACATCAGCTCTTGAATTCAAAGGCCTCCATGCGGAGGCCTTTGTCATTATTGGCTCAGAATTTACTTACTTTGGCGCAAAGGTGGCGCTTTAAAAGTGTGAGTGTTTATCGGCAACTAGGTCCTCGGTTGGCTTCCATTTCAGAGGTTGTAGAATTTTCTAATGACCTCCCAAGCGTCAGCTGGATCATCAACATATGTGAAAAGCTCAAGATCTTCAACTGCAATCACACCTTCTTCAATCAGTAAATCGGTGTTGAATAATCTTTTCCAATACTCGCTACCAAAAAGAACTATCGGGACCGGCTTGGCCTTTCGGGTTTGAACCAGCGTAATCACCTCAAATAACTCATCTAGCGTGCCAAATCCCCCTGGAAAGGCAACTAACGCCTTGGCTCGCATCATGAAGTGCATTTTTCGCAATGCAAAGTAATGAAACTTGAAGCTCAAGTTGGGCGTGATGTAGGGGTTGGGGTATTGCTCATGGGCCAAGGCGATGTTCAGCCCTACGCTCAAAGCGCCCATTTCATGGGCGCCCCGGTTAGCCGCTTCCATAATTCCCGGGCCGCCTCCCGTCGCAATGAATAGCCGCTCTTCTCGTCGACGGTGCATGCTGTGTCCCGCCACCAACCGGCCGAATAGACGGGCTTGATCGTAATAATGTGAATTCTTGACCTGTCGCTCAGACACAGCCAAAGCCCTGGAATCGCCGACTAACTGCGCTTGAGTCAACCCCGCCTGCGCCTCCTCGGGGGAGAGAAAACGAGCGCTACCGAATACCACGATGGTGCTGTCAATGCCTTGCTCAGCCTGATCAATATCGGGTTTCAGCATTTCGAGCTGGAACCTTATGCCTCGCGTTTCACGTCGCAAAAGAAACTCTGGGTCAGCGAATGCCAGTCTGTACGCATCCGCTTCAAGAGCACTGCCCTGATCCGAGTGGCTCTGCAATTCTGCCCAGGCATCTGCCAAGCGTTGTTCTGTCAGGTGGCCCGTTTTTTCCATAATCACCATTGTGTTAGTTTTTTCGAAACATCTGGCTCGAACAGTGAATCAAATCCGAAGGGAATTGATCTCAAGCCACTGTCGCACCCGCTTAAATGATTGCCATCCCCACCATAGGCGACCTACCCAGCGAATGGCGCCGCGTGGACGAAGCACTGCCAGCACAAGCACAGCACCAAGTGCCCACTGCGGGTTATGACGCAACCAGGCCATGCCGGATTTTGCTTGGTCCACCCATGACAATGATTGTCTCAGTGCCTGGGTCTGATCGGAAAGAATCAAGCGCAACTGCGCACTTCGCGCGAGCAAGCGCTGTTGGCGCAAAACGACGTCATCGTTGTTCATGATTGTTGGTCGACCTCAGTTCATTAATGTCTTGTTCCAACTCATTCAAACTCAGAGGGAACATGCCATCCAAACTTATCAGCCGGCGCCTTGCCCTTGTGACCAGCAAAATCCCGCTGCCAAGGAACGCGCCTGCCAGAACGCCTGCTGTTACCAGCCTGTACGTGTCCCAAAAGAGCAGTATGACAAACCCGCATGCGAGTACCAGACCCACGCTCAAGACAACAACCGCAAGTGCGCCCCAAAGCAGACCATCGAAAATACGTCTCTTTTCAAGCTCCAACTCGGTACTCAGCAGATCAATACGTACTTGAGCCAACTCGAGTACCGTAGCTGAAAGACGACGAATCGAGGCAAACAGCCTTATTTCCTTGGCAGGTTCTCCCATTCGAGATGTCAGCTCAGCGGCGGCTCACCAGAAGCCCAACCACCAATCCAACGCCAGCTGCTATGCCGATCGACTTCCAAGGGTTTTCGTGGACGAACTCATCCGTTGCATGGCCTGCAGCCTTGACCTTGGCAACCGCAGCTTCCTGCAGATGAATCAATTCAATTTTTGCCTGATTCATCCTGGCTTGAACGCGACCGCGTAGGTCGGCTGCTCCTTCGCCAGCTTCGTCAGCTGTCATTCGCAGCAACTCCTCTGCATCCGAAATAACCACGCGCAAATCACTCATCAATTTGTCTTTTTGAACTGCTGTCATTTCTGTCATGTCGACCTCCATATCGTTAAAACTCGATTTAATCATAGCCTGCTGAAATGCCGCTAATTTGACAATCATCAAGGGGGTATTAATGGTCGGATATTTCTCAGGTCGGCAGGGCAATCACATGGCTATCAATGGATAGGTTTGCGACAGTTTGCTCATCCTCAAGTGCGCCGTGTTGATCAATGCTTAGTATTTCATAAGTGGAGGCGGCCAGCAACAAATGATGAACGGATCGGTGGCTATTCAATATTTATTCCGTGTCTTGAGCGTCAGGCTGACTGCTTGTTGGTAACCAAGGAAGAGATGTGACCTCTCTGTTCGATCCTCTATTCTTCAGCGCTGTTGCGCTCGACGTATTGGTGAGCGCCGGGTCTGGCCAGGACGCGATCAGAGCCCGCCAGCAGTTCAGGCAAGCCGCTCTGATTTCAGCGGCCGCTCGGCGCTCACGCATTTACAGCGAGCGGTTGCCAAAAAAATTTCCGGAACTTCTTCCGCTTGATGCCTTGCCAATCATCGAAAAGGCCGAGCTCATGGAACGGTTTGACGATTGGGTGACTGATCCCCGAATCAAATTGGAGGATTTGCGTGCGTTTGTTTCCGAGCCAGGTCGCATCGGTGAGCCTTACCTGAACGAGTACCTGGTGTGGGAAAGTTCTGGCACGGGCCATCATCCGGGCGTGTTTGTGCAAGACGCGCATGCGATGGCTGTTTACGATGCGCTGGAGGCTTTGCGCCGTAGCGTTCCCAGACCATTGCAGCTTTGGATGGACCCAATGTCAATCACTGAGCGAATTGCTTTTGTTGGAGTAACCAGCGGCCATTTCGCTAGCATTGTGTCCATGCGGCGACTGTGTCGAATGTACCCTTGGCTTGGGCAATCATTCCGGTTTTTCTCTATCCTTGAGCCGTTTGACGTGTTGATCAAGCAACTCAACGAGTTTGCACCGACTGTGCTTGCGACCTACCCGACCGTGGCCGCGTTGGTAGCTGACGCTGCAACGCGCGGCGCTCTGCGTTTCTCCCCCAAAGAGGTTTGGACTGGCGGAGAGACGCTTGGCAACAGTGCGCGCCACCATGTGGAATCGGCGCTTCATTGCACCTTGATGAATAGCTATGGTGCCTCGGAGTTTTTGTCAATCGGCTGGGAGTGCAGTCACGGGCAAATGCATGCCAATACCGATTGGCTGATTCTGGAACCCATCGATGAAAAAGGGGGGCCGGCGCCGGCTGGTGTAGCCTCACACTCGACTTTGCTGACCAATCTTGCCAATCACACCCAGCCTTTAATTCGGTACGATTTGGGCGATCAAATCACGGTTCACCCGGAACCCTGTACATGCGGCG
>CAZBKX010000080.1:0-4279 GCA_964492535.1 uncultured Rhodoferax sp.
GTCATGACCTTGGCGGTCTCATCGGGTCGCTGCCAGTAACCAGCCATCACCTGCGGGCCCTTGATGGCGATTTCGCCGGGTTGACCGATCGGCACCTCGTTGCCATCGTCGTCGAGCAACTTGAGCCAGGTGCTCGACACCGGCACGCCGATGGAGCCCGAGTACTCGGTGGCAGTGACCGGGTTGGAGGTGGCAATGGGGGAGG
This sequence comes from uncultured Rhodoferax sp., assembly GCA_964492535.1. Lineage (GTDB taxonomy): Bacteria > Pseudomonadota > Gammaproteobacteria > Burkholderiales > Burkholderiaceae_C > Rhodoferax. Next base: position 206 of record CAZBKX010000080.1, read on the forward strand.
TTTCGCTCAGGCCGTAGCCTTCACAGATGGCCGAACCCGTCTTCTCGAACCAGAGCTTGGCCACCGCGCTTTGCACGGCCGTGCCGCCACCGGCGGACACCAGCAAGTGACTCCAGTCCACCTGGCTGAAGTCCGGGTGGTTGGCCAGGCCATTGAACAGGGTGTTGACCGCGGGAAAGGTGTGAACCTTGTGCTTGGCCAGCTCCTTGAGCACGGCGGGGAAGTCTCGCGGGTTCGGAATCAGGATCAGCTTGCCCCCGGAGCGCATGGACATCATCATGCCCACCGTGAAAGCAAAAATGTGATACAGCGGCAAGGCGCAAACCGAGGTGGGCTGCTCGCCCGCCGGCACCTTTTTGAGCAGGGGCTCGTTCCAGACCTCGGCCTGCAGCAGGTTGGCCACCAGGTTGCGGTGCAGGAGCACCGCACCCTTGGAGACCCCTGTGGTGCCGCCTGTGTACTGCAACACGGCCACATCGTCAGGCTTGAGCGCCACTTTCTTCAGGGTGGCGGCCGTGCCCGAGGCAATTGCCGCGTTAAAACGCACGGCCGCGGGCAGGGAGAACGGCGGCACCATCTTTTTCTTGTTGCGCACCACGTAGTTGACCAGCGCACCCTTGATCAGGCCAAGCTGGTCCCCCATGGCACACAACACCACGTGCTTGACGGGCGTGGCTGCCAGGCACTTCTCCAGCGTGGCAGCAAAATTCTCCAGAATGACAATCGCCTTGGAGCCCGAATCCTTGAGCTGGTGCTCCAGCTCACGCGGGGTGTAAAGCGGGTTGATGTTGACCAGCGTGAAACCGGCACGCAGGATGGCAGCCACGGCGATCGGGTACTGCAGCACATTGGGCATCATCACCGCCACCCGGTCGCCCTTGGCCAGGCCCAGACCTTGCAGATAAGCCCCAAAGGCCTCACTCAGACTGTCGACCTGCTTGTAGCTCATGTCCTTGCCCAGAAAGCTGTAGGCCGTGCGGTCCGCGAACTTGCCAAAGCTCTCCTCGAACATCTGCACCATGGACGAATACTGACTCGGGTCAATGTCGGCGGGCACGCCATCGGGGTAGCTTTTGAGCCAAATACGGTCAGTCATTGAAATTCCTCAGGAAGGGGTCGAACAAACCCCTAAATTGTCAGGGTTTTGTCAGATGAGCAACAGTGTATTTTCCCTAGTGCGCTGAGATTCAACGCCCAACAACGCTTTTTTGGCCTGTCGCTGAACCCGATCAAGCCCGCAGTGCAGTCAGCACTTCGTCCAGCATTTTTTTGGCGTCGCCAAACAGCATGCGGTTGTTCTCTTTGTAGAACAAGGGGTTGTCGACCCCCGCGTAGCCGGAGGCCATGCTGCGCTTCATGACAATCGACGTCTTGGACTTCCAGACCTCCAGCACCGGCATGCCGGCGATCGGGCTGGTCGGGTCGTCCTGGGCGGCCGGGTTGACGATGTCGTTGGCGCCGATGACGATGGTGACATCGGTGGTCGGGAAATCGTCGTTCAGCTCATCCATCTCGAACACGATGTCGTAGGGCACCTTGGCCTCGGCAAGCAACACGTTCATGTGGCCCGGCATGCGCCCGGCCACCGGGTGAATGCCAAAACGCACACTGACCCCCTTCTCCCGCAGGTATTTGGTGATCTCGAACACGGTGTGCTGCGCCTGCGCCACGGCCATGCCGTAGCCGGGCACGATGATGACGTTCTTGGCCTCGCGCAGCAACTCTGCCGTCTCGGCGGCGTTCACGGGAAACACTTCGCCTGCGGGCTCGGCGGCGCCGCCGGCGGGCTTGGGCTGGGCCGCGGTAGTGCCGAATCCACCGGCGATCACGCTGATGAAACTGCGGTTCATGGCGTTGCACATGATGTAGGACAGAATGGCGCCGCTGGAGCCCACCAGGGCACCGATCACGATCAACAAGTCGTTACTCAGCATGAAGCCGGTGGCCGCTGCTGCCCAACCCGAGTAGCTGTTGAGCATGGACACCACCACCGGCATGTCGGCACCACCAATGGCCAGCACCATGTGAATTCCAAACAACAGGGCAATGATGGTCATCACAATCAAGGCGGTTTTTCCGGCTTCAATCGACTCGGCATTCAGGAATTCACGGCCGAAATAAATCACGGCCAGCAGGCCAGCCAGGTTCAGGAAGTGACGCCCAGGCAGCAGCAGCGGGCTGCCGCCAATGCGGCCGGAGAGCTTGCCAAACGCCATGATCGAGCCTGAAAAGGTGACCGCACCAATCAGGATGCCAATGTAGATCTCCATCTCATGGATGGCTTTGGCCGCGCCCACGTAGCCTTTGGAGGCCTCGGGGTCAATGAAAGTGGCAAACCCCACCAGCATCGCAGCCAGGCCGACCATGCTGTGCATGAGGGCCACCAGCTCGGGCATTTGGGTCATTTGCACGGTGCGCGCGGCGTACAGGCCAATGGCCCCGCCAATCACCATGGCGCCCACAATCCAGGGCACGCCAGCGGCGGTGACCTGGGGGCCAAAGATCGTGGCCAGCACGGCCAGCGCCATGCCGACCATGCCATAGAGGTTGCCCCGGCGGGCGGTTTCCTGGTTGGACAGGCCGCCCAGACTCAAGATGAAAAGAATGATCGCGCCGATGTAGGCGACCGTAGCAAGGCTTGCGGACATGAAAGTGTCTCCTTCTTATTTGCGGAACATCGCCAGCATGCGCTGGGTGACGGCAAAGCCGCCAAACATATTGATGGCGGTGAGCACGATGGCGGCCGCAGCGAGCCACTGGATCACGCCGTCAGGCCGGTTGACCGCCCCGGCAATGGGGGAAATCTGCACCAGCGCCCCAATGGCAATGATGCTGCTGATGGCATTGGTCACGCTCATGAGCGGCGTGTGCAGGGCGGGCTTGACGTTCCAGACCACCATGTAACCCACAAAACAGGCCAGCACAAACACCGTGAAGTGCGACATGAACTCCTTGGGCGCACTCGACCCGATCAGCCAGAAAACCAGCGCACCGACGCCAAAGACAATGGCGGTGCTGCGGACCGAGGCGGGCTCGCTGCTTTGGCCGTGCCCGCCCTTGGGCTTGGCAGCAGCGGCCACCGGCTTGGCCGCGCTCGCGGCCGGCGCGGCGGGCAACTTGGGCGCGGGCGCGGGCCAGGTCACAGCACCCTCCTTCACGACCGTGAGGCCGCGAATGGCATCGTCTTCCATGTTGACGTTGATCACGCCATCCTTGGTTTTGCACAACTCCTCAGTCAGGCGAAACAGGTTGCTGGCGTACAGCGTGGAGGATTGGGTGGCCAGGCGCGAGGCCAGGTCGGTGAAGCCGACAATCGTGACGCCGTGTCTGACGACCGACTGGCCGGGCTCGGTCAGCTCACAGTTGCCGCCCTGTTCGGCGGCCATGTCCACAATGACGCTGCCGGGCTTCATCGACCGCACCATCTCGGCGGTGATCAGCTTGGGCGCGGGCTTGCCGGGAATCAGCGCCGTGGTGATGATGATGTCGACCTCTTTGGCTTGTCTTGCGTACATCTCGCGCTGGGCTGTCTGGAAACCCTCGCTCATGACCTTGGCGTAGCCGCCGCCGCCGCCGCCCTCTTCCTCATATTCGACCTTGACGAATTCGCCGCCCAGGGACTTGACCTGGTCGGCCACTTCAGCCCGGGTGTCGTTGGCACGCACGATGGCACCCAGGCCAGCGGCCGTGCCAATGGCGGCCAAGCCGGCCACACCGGCGCCGGCGATGAACACCTTGGCAGGCGGCACCTTGCCTGCGGCCGTGATCTGGCCATTGAAAAAGCGGCCAAAGGCGTTGGCGGCCTCCACCACGGCGCGGTAGCCGGTGACGCCGGCCATGGAGGTCAGCGCGTCCATTTTCTGGGCCCGGCTCAGCATGCGGGGGAGTGCGTCAATGGCCAGCACGGTGGCCTTTTTGGCGGCCAGTTGCTGCATCAACTCGGGGTTTTGGGCTGGCCAGATGAAGCTGATCAGGGCCCCGCCTTCACGCATCAGCCCCACTTCGTCGGCGCTGGGACCGCGCACCTTGAAAACGATGTCGGAGGTGGCCCACAGCTCGGCCGCGTTCGCCACG
>CAZBKX010000081.1:0-1620 GCA_964492535.1 uncultured Rhodoferax sp.
AGCCAATCGTCATGACCCGTGCCGAGTCAGGGCGCGAATTTCAGTCGGGCATTCTTCCCGCGGATGGGGGACTGAGTGGTGTGCACATCCCTCACTCTGCAGCTGAAGAGGATTCCCGTGCGCCAACTGGCAGCACCTTGAGGCTGGGTGAACGGCTGATGATCAATGGTCATCAAAATGTGTTTGATCCGGTGCGCCAGCAAAAATTGGGACACATTGAGTTGTCATTCAGTTTGGATGTCCAATATTTTGAACATTTGTCCAAAGACATGGACATCAAGCTGACCCACGCCTTTGAACGACCTCAGACAACTCAGGCAGCAGAACTGGATCGTCATAACGGCATTGCAGCGTTGGTGGTTTCTGAAACAACGGACAACTACATGGGGGTGATGCGCAAGAGTACATTGAGCGACCCCGTGTATTTCACGGTAACACTCGACAAAAGTCGTGAAAATGCTGTGGTGAACAAGCAGCGCATGCAAATTTTTTTGATGCTGCTTGCGCTTGGAGGCAGCGTATTGTTTTTGATGCAGTTCGCGTTCAAGCGAATTCTGGCTCAACCGCTCAATCATTTGATGGCGCAAATTTCCCAGATCAAACAGGGCAATTATTCCGAGTCGCCCCAACCAGCAACGGGTGATGAACTTGAAGAAATTGGTCTAAGTGTCAAAACACTGGCAGGTGCTCTTGCGCGACGGGAGACTGAACTCACCGACATTGCACAGAAAACCAGAGCACTCGCCAAGAGCTTGTACGAAGCCCAGCAAATTGCACAGCTTGGCAGCTGGACGCTTCATGTGCCAACCGGAACATTGGAATGGAGCGCTGAAATCTACCGATTGTTCGAACTTGATCCTTCTCAATTTGAGCCGAGCTACGAGGCCTTTCTGGATGCCATACACCCAGATGACCGAGCGGATGTGAACCGCGCCTACATTCAGTCGCTGGAGGACCGCTCCAACTACCAGATCGAGCATAGGCTCAGCATACCTGATGGGAGAGTCAAGTGGGTGTCCGAACGTTGCCGCTCGGAGTTTGACGAAACTGGCAGGCCGCTGCGCTCCATCGGCACAGTGCAGGACATCACGGAGCGCAAGTTGGCAGAACTTGCACTTGCTGAGGCACTCAACCTGCTCAAGACGGTGGTTGACTCCATCCCGATGCGCGTATTCTGGAAGGACGCGCAACTCAATTACCTCGGTTGCAACACGGCCTTTGCACAGGACGCCGGCCACCAAACACCGGCCGATGTGATCGGAAAAAACGACTACCAGATGGGATGGGTCGCGCAAGCTGACCTCTACCGTGCCGATGACCGGCAGGTGATTGACAGTGGTGTCGTCAAGCTGTTCTATGACGAAATGCAAACCGCACCGGATGGCCGTGTAACCTGGTTACGCACCTCGAAAATTCCGCTCAAAGATGATCGTGGACAAGTTCTTGGCATGCTGGGCTTGTATGAAGACATCAGCCAGCGCAAAGAGTCTGAGGATCTGCTGCGCAAGCTCTCCCAGGTGGCGGAGCAAAGCCCCGAGAATGTGCTCATTACAGACCTGACAGGTTGCATTGATTACGTCAACGCGGCATTTTTGCAAACCACAGGTTACAGCCGCGATG
>CAZBKX010000082.1:0-7989 GCA_964492535.1 uncultured Rhodoferax sp.
GTCCACAAATAGCCTGCAGCCAGCACCAGCAAGCCAGCGCAGACCCAAAACACCCCCCGCCAGCCCAGCATCGGCAGCGCGGCCTCAATGGGTACGCTGGCCGACAAGGCGCCCAGACCACCCGCCACCATGATGGTGGCCGTGAGCGAGGGCAGGCGGTCGCTGGGAAACCACTGGCTGAAGGCCTTGAAGCCGGCCATCAGGCAGGCCGACACGCCCAGTCCGATCAAGGCGCGCCCCACCGCCAGCGTTTTCAGTGAAGTGCCCAGCGCAAACAGCGCGCAGCCCAAGGCCGCCACCAGCAGCAGCCCGGCTTCCACCCGGCGGGGGCCAAAGCGGTCCAGCAGCAGGCCCAGCGGCAATTGAAACAAGCCAAATGCCAGAAAATAGGCCGAGGTCAGCAGGCCGAGCCCGGCCGCCGTGATGTTGAGTTCCTGCATCAGCTCCGGTGCAATGACCGCATTGACGCTGCGCAGCCCGTAGGACAAAAAATACCCGGCGGCGTAGGCCGGCACCAGACGAAACCAGAGGCGAAGATGTGAACTCATGGCGGGGGCTGAGTCAGTGCTGCCAGCATCTCCGGCACGTAGGTTGATGTGAGCCAGGTGGAGATGACCGCTGCGGCCATTTCATCCGGGTTGCCCGCAGCTTCGCTCTCCTGGGCCACTTGCTCGGCCGAGGTGAGCACACTGACGAACATCTGCAACACCGCCTGGACGCCCCCGTGTTCCAGAGCCGTGTCTCCCAGGCGCTTGAGCGCCTCCCAGGCCTGCGTTTCTTGGGTCGTGGTCATGTTGTATTCCTGTCGGTCATTGGAGTGTAGGGATGGTGAGTGTGCAGGCTTGGCGCAGGCGCCTGTTTTGCGGGGAGGTCAGGTGATTTTGAAGACGGTCAGCACTTTTTTGGAGCCGGCTTTTTCCTCATACGCCGCCCATTGCTTGATGCCCTTGACCAGTACGGATGCGCTCACGTCTTTGAGGGCGGTTTTGGACTTGATTTTGGCGCTGAGCCAATCTTGCAGGTGCGGCAGCAGCGGACCTTCTTTGCCTGTGGGAATGAGCATTTCTTTGCCCGCGACCCTGCCGGCCGAGGTAACAGTGATTTCAGTGGCGGGCATGGGCAGCTCTTTCAGTGGACAAGGGCCCTGATTATCCGGGCGAGCGCACCCCAGCAGGGCCAGAGCCCTCTGGCGCCAATTTCAAGAGCTAAATAGGCCTCTGGCCGGCGTATCTCTTGCCTGGAGTGCTATTTAAATAAAACTCAGGCCAACAGTTCCCGCTCGTAGGCGTGCAGCGAAGGCATGCCGCCGGTGTGCAAAAACAGCACGTTTTCGCCCGGCTTGAAGAAGCCCTGACGCGCCAGGCCGATCAGCCCGGCCATGATCTTGCCGGTGTAGACCGGGTCCAGCAAAATCGCCTCGGTGCGGGCCAGCAGTTGCACGGCCTCCACCATGGCGTCGTTGGGGATGGAATATTTGGGTTGCCAGTAGCCGCCCACGCTCACCACCGCTTCGCGCGGGATCGTCATGCCGGTGCCCAGCAGGTCGGCCACGGCCTGCGCTTCCTTGTGCACCAGGGGCTCCTGATCTGCCGGGTCGCGGCTCACGCCAATGCCCACGATGGGGATGTTGATGTGGTTGCCCAAAAAACCCGCCAGCAGGCCGCCATGGGTGCCCGAACTGCCGGAACCCACCACCACGCGGCCCATTTGCACGCCTTGCTCGAAAAACTGCTCCTGCAGCTCTTGCGCGCAGGCCACGTAACCCAGGCCACCCAAGGCGTTGGAGCCGCCGCCGGGGATGATGTAGCCCTTGCGGCCCTCGGTGACCAACTCGTCCGCCACCTTTTGCATGGCAGCGGCCATGTTGCTGCCACCGGGCACGACGGTGAGCGACTCCACCCCCATCAGCCGAAACATGAAGTGGTTGCCGCTGGCCGTCTCGCTGAAACTGCCGGGCACCCGTTCTTCAATGACAAAGCGGCACTTCAGGCCCTCTTTGACTGCCGCTGCGAGCGTGATGCGGCAGTGGTTGCTTTGGGGCGCGCCGCAGGTGATGAGCGTGTCGGCGCCTTGGGCCAGGGCATCGGCCATCAAAAATTCGAGCTTGCGGGTTTTGTTGCCGCCGGGAAACAGGCCCAGCATGTCGTCGCGCTTGATCCAGATGTTGGGGCCGCCGCCTTGGGGGCTCAGGGCGCGGGTGAAGTTGGGCAAAAACTCCAGCGGCGTGGGGCCAACGGAGTAACGGCGGCGGGGGAAGCGGGATAAATCCATGGTCAGGGGTTCCAGGTGAGGTGGGGGTCAAGGGGAAAGATCGGACGCGGCAGGCGGCTCCAGGGCACGGTGGCGAGGTTGGGTGTGGCCAGGCCGGGGCAATCCACCTCCAGTATGCGGTCGGGTGGGGCAAACCCCTCAAACGCGGCCCGAAAATGCCCCCGGCTCTTCACCACCAGGGTGCGCACGGTAGCCAAATCCACGCCCAGCACATCGAGTTGCGCCGGGTCAATGAGTTGCTGGCGCTGTGAGATCACGGCCACCTGCACGCCGCCCAGGTCCAGCAGGGCTGAGGGCCCCATGGTTTGCTGCGAGCCGCTCACCATGCCCCGGCGCCCGACAAAATGCCCGTCAGACAGGGCCAGCACGCGGGCCGGGCGGGTTATCGAGGGAGCCAACACGGCATCCACGCTGTCGCGATTGAAGTGCGCGGTGAATTCAGCGCCGACGCCCCGCGCTTGGGCCTCGTTGGCCAGTGCCGGGTCGGTGAATACCCCCAGCAAGACGCCCTGGGCACCAGCATCCAGCAGGGCGAGCAGGAGCGTGACGGTATTGCCACCCCCACCGCCGCCCGGGTTGTCGGCCACGTCGGCCAATACCAGGGGCTGCCCCCCGGGGCGCCCGGCCAGCATGGCGGCGCGCACGGCATCGGGCAGGGGCGTGAGGGGCGAAACAAACCGGTGGCGCTGCTGCCACACGGCTTGCGCGAGGTCGGTCGCCAAGTCCCTGGCCGCAGCCCGGCTGCCGTCCTGCGCGGTCACGACCACTGAAAAACCGCATTTGCCACAGTCTGCCAGGGCAAAGCCGCCGCACAGCGACACGTTCAGAATCGGCCGGACCACCCGGGCCTGCCCCAGCTCAATCAAATCGGCGTACGGCGAGCCGGGTGTCACCAGCTGCGTGGTGGCCGGGGGCACCAAGGGAAGTTTGACGAGTTCCACCACGCCGGGCCCGTGCGCCAGCAGCGTGTGCAGAAGCTGTGCAGCCTCCTCGCCGCGCTCGCGCAGATCGGTATGGGGGTTGGTACGGTAAGCGACAAAGCCAGACAGGGCATTGGTCATGCGACTCGACACATTGGTGTGCAGGTCCAGCACCGCCACCACCGGCACATGGGCGCCCACGATGGCGCGGATGCGTTCAAACAACGCGCCATCGGGGTCGTCGCACTCGGTGGTCAGCGCGGCGCCGTGGGATGAGATGAACACGGCGTCCAGGGGGCCGGCGGGCAGCAGGCGCGCTTCGATATCTTGGGCGACGGATTCGAAGTGGCTGTGCAGCACCGGGCCGCCGGGCTGGGCCGCAGCCAGGCGCAAGGCGACGGGTTCCCAGGGCCCGAGTCGGTTCATGGCGGCTACAAAGCCGGCAGCGTCGGGCAGGGTGCGAGGCTGCTCGCGCTGGAGTTCGGCCTGCAGAGCGTCACCCGCCAGGTCCATGCCGGCCAGGAAACTGTCGGCCGTGCTCAGTGGTGCCCAGCGGTTGCACTCAATGAAGAAGCCACACACACCCACGCGCAATGGGCGAGGTGTGTTGCCTGATGCCAGGTCCAACGCTGCGCTCATGCGGGCTTCGGTCCAAGCGGCGCATTGCTCAGCCCGGCCAGCGTCCTGCGGTGGATCGCCATGGCGCGCTCGAATGCCTGGGCGCGCCAGGGGGCATCACCGGGGCAAAAGGCAGCCATCAGTTGCTGGCGCACACCATCACCCATTGCCGAGAGCGGCGCGCCGCGCTGGTGCAGCCAGTTGTCGGCCAGCAAGGCCGCCAGCACCTGGGTCTCGGGGGCGGTGCCGACCTCGGGGCACACCGACACCACCTGCGCTTGCGGGCACAGGCCACCAAAGGCCATGCGTACATTGCCGTCAATCACCGCCGAGGCTGATTCGCCCTGGGCCGGAGAGGTGACGTCGGGCCCCAGCCAGGCGCGTGCCAGTGCCAGCTCTTGGGAGCCAGCGGGGTGGCGGCAGATCAGCTCGGTATGGCCCACTGGTCCCAGGCCGGTATGGTGATCCAGCACGCAAATGACGCGGGCCGCTTGCAGGTAGCGCCCTGCGATGCTTGCCAGTTGGCGGTTGGACCAGCACAGGCTCTGGCCGCCATAAAAAATGCCGTCCGGGTGGGTGTACTGGCCGCCGGTGATAGCGGTGGCGGCTGCGGCCTTGCCCACGCGCGCCATATAGGCCACCAAGTGCTGCTGCACCTGCCCCAGTGCCGCCGGGGTGAGTGCCTCGGGCAGGATCAGGGCGTGCACTTCTGCGTAGCCCGGGTTGCTGGGCAGCGGGCGCGAGAAGTCCAGGTAATTGCGGTTGAGATCGATGTTGTCTTCATTCACGCGGCGCACCCAGGCAAAGCCGTAAGGGTTCAGGCCGTGAATCAACAAGGCAGCGGTATCCGCAGGCAGGGCGCGGGCGGTGTGTTGCAAAAAGCCGATTTGCGCGGCGCTGCCCTGGTAGCCCTCCACGCCGTGCGTGCCGCTGATGAGCACCAGCACGCGGCGGGCGTCGTGCGGGCCCAGCCAGGCCAGGTCGATGGCGAGTTCGGCCCCATCGGGGCCACGCTGCGGATGCGGCAGGCTCTCCAGTGCGGCGCCGGCCAGAGTGGCCTCGGCCAGAAACTGCTGGCGGGCTGCGGCGTAGTTTGGGGCGTAAGGGCTTGCGCTTTGGAAATCTGGGGGGCCTTGGGGCGCGTGGGCTGGCCCGGGTTGTGCCGAATGCGCGCCTCGATTTTCGGTGTCTGGCACGGCTTACTCCGGCTTGATGCGGCTGGTCACCGGCTTGTACAGCGTCTGCTCTGCCGCAATAAAGGCCTTGGACTGGGCCGGCGTCATCAGCGAGGGCAGGTCGGAGGCCAGCCGAACACGCGCCTCCTTGAGCGCGGGCACCATCAGTGCGGTGTTGATGGCGGTGTTGAGCCGCTCCACCACCGCAGCGGGGGTGTTGTTGGGTACATAAATGAAAGCCCACACACTCATCTGCAGACCCTTGAGGGCGGTAGATTCAGCGAACGTTGGAACGTCCTTGATCACGGGCACCCGCTCGGGTGCCGATACGCCCAGCGCCTTGATCCGCTTGTTGGCAATCATTGAGGCGGCATTGGCCGCCGTGGTGATGCCCATGTCGAGCTGGCCACCAATCACGTCGGTGATGATTTGCTGGCCGCCCCGGTAGGGAATGTGCACCATGAACATGCCCGCGCGCTCCTTGATCACCTCCCCCATCACATGGGCAAACGAGCCAATGCCGGCCGAGCCAAAGCTGTACTTGCCGGGGTTTTTGCGCACCAGGGCCACCAGTTCGTCCATGGTGTTGGCCGGGAAGTCCGGGCGCACCACAAACAAAATGGGCGAGCTGCCCGCCAGCGCCACCGGCAGCATGTCTTCGGGCTTGTAGCCCAGGCTGGGGTTGATCAGGGGCACCAGCAGGCTCTCGCTCATGCCGCCATACAGCAGGGTGTGGCCGTCTGCCGGGGCGCGAATGAGCTTTTGCACCGCCAGCGCGCCGCCGGCACCCGCCAGGTTTTCCACCACCACAGTCTGGCCCAGCAACTTGCCCAGTTCGGTGCCCAGCATGCGCGCGCCCACATCCGAGGCGCCCCCGGCCGTGAACGGCACGATCAGGGTGACGGGTTTGCTCGGGAAGCTGGCCTGGGACCAGGCCAGGGGCGCGACCAGGGTGGCTGCGCCTGCTGCCAACACATGGCGGCGGTTGGCCAAGGCAGGGCCGGGCGAGACAGGAGACGCTGCAATGGGCAAGTGGCGCATGGAAACTCCAGGTTGAATAAGTAGAGTGTTCATCGTAGGAGATAAGCGCGCTGCGTTAAAGTGCAATGCTCGCCAACATAGGGGGTTTTATCGCCATGCCATTGCCCGCCAGACCGGCCGCTCCCTTGCTGTGTGTTGACATTTTTTGGGGGCCTGAAGTGCTGGCGGGTGCCGCGTTGGCGGTGGTGGATGTGCTGCGCTGTATCAATCTGGTGTCTGCCATGCGCACGCCGCGTGTCACCGACCCGGTGACCTGGCGTTGGTGGTGCGCCAAAGGGGATCGGGTCCCCCGGGCCCTGCCGCATGCGGCGCCATGGCGGGGGCTGGCCGCCATGGTGGTGGTGCCCGGCTGGCACGCGCAAAGCGGGCCGCACCTGGACCAGCTCGTCAAGCAGGCCGCACCTTGCGCCCGGCGTGTGGCGCAAGTGCATGCGGCCGGCGGGCTGGTGGCCGGGCTCAGCACGGGCGTGGCCTTGCTGGGCGAGGTGGGCTTGTTGCAGCGCCGGGCCGTGGTGCCTTGGCCCTTTGTCGGGCCGGTGCTGCGCCGCGCACCGGGCGTGACCTTGCTCACCGATCGGTCCTGGACTGAGGACGGTCGGGTCTGGACTTGTGATTCCCCTGTGCTGGCTACCGAGGTGGTTCTGGACATGCTGCGTCACACCCCGGTGGCCGAGCTGGCGATGGCCGCAGCCCACGTGTTTTTGCACTCCGATGCGCGTCAACACGTCGCGGCCGACATGGCACAGGGCGGCCTGCCGCGCCTGGTGCCCGCTGGGGCGTTGGAGCGGGCGCGCTGCTGGCTGGAGGACCACATGACCGAGCCCTACAGTTTGAGTGCCACGGCGCAGGCGGCTGCTACCAGCCCCCGCACGCTGTTGCGCCACTTTGCCGGTGCCTACAAGCAAAGCCCGCTGGACTACCTGCACAGCCTGCGCGTGGCCCGCGCCCGGGTGCTGCTGGAGACCACCTATGTGAGTGTGGAGCAGGTCGGCCAGATGTGTGGTTATCAGGACACCGGCACCTTCAGGCGGCTTTTTGCCCGCCGGACCGGGGAGTTGCCTGCGGCCTACCGGGCGCGCTACAGCCTGCGCACCAGCCGCAAGCGCTGGGTGGGGGCGGTGTGAGTCTTTTTATAGGTCAAATTGACTTCTGGCCGGCGTATCTATTGTGTCGGTAGCTATGGATTTCGAATTATCTACGCAGGTCCTGACATTGAAATGAGCGGCCACGGCTTGAGCGGCCTGGTGCCATGCGTCCATGTCTTCGACCAGCAGGCACATTTTTTGGTGGTGGCGGTGGCTCGCCCAAGAGTCGCTCTGTTGCGAGAATCACGAAGGTTTTGCCTTGGGTTGGGGCCGATCAAAGCTAAGATTTTGGCCTCACAACTACAACACCTGAAGGCGACCCTCTCATGAGTAACTACAACGCAGTCTTGGCAAGAAATACGGCACATGCGCCAAAAAGTACAGGCCCCTATTCACAATCCGTCGCGTTCTCTCACTACAACAATCTTGCAGCTCAGCTGCCTGTCGATCCAAAAACTGGTGAAGTGGTGGCCGGCGGTGTCACAGAGCAAGCGCGGCAGTGCTTTGAAAACATCAAGGCCATTCTGGACAGCATCGGCCATGTGATGGACGATGTGGTCAGGCTCACTACATTCGTCAAGAACATGTCGGATATGGACGCTGTAGATGAAGTTTTTACAACGTTCTTCTCCGGCTATGTGCCTACCCGGACAACCCTTGCCGTTGCCGCTTTACCCTTGGGTGCGTTGGTGCAAATTGAAGCCCTCGTATCCAACGGCGAAGGCACTATTCCACAAGCGCCACAGGCCGGCGACCTCATCAAAGTGGCAAGAAATACGGAAAGTGCACCCAGAGATCCTCTGTCTACACAAACCGTCGCTTTTTCTCATTACAACAATATCTCAGCCCAATTGCCTTTGGATCCCACAACTGGCGAAC
>CAZBKX010000083.1:0-3044 GCA_964492535.1 uncultured Rhodoferax sp.
TGCTTCAAGGCCTGCTCCACGCCCCGGTTGGCGAGCATGTCGGCGTGCTCGTTGCCAGGGTCGCCATTGTGGCCGCGCACCCAGCGCCAATCGATGGTGTGGCCCGACGTCTTGACCAACTCGTCAAGCCGCTGCCACAGATCGACATTTTTCACAGGTTGCTTGGCGGCTGTTTTCCAGCCCCGGGACTTCCAGCCGGCCAGCCACTCGGTCATGCCCTTGAGCACATATTGACTGTCTACATGCAGCGTCACATGGCAAGGACGCTTTAAAACCGACAGGGCTTCAATCACCGCCATCATCTCCATGCGGTTGTTGGTTGTTTCCAGCTCACCGCCAAACAACTCCTTTTGTGCATCGGCGGTCTTGAGCAACACGCCCCAACCGCCCGGGCCGGGATTGCCCTTGCAGGCGCCATCGGTATAAATTTCAACTGCGTTCAATCCAGATCCCTTTAATTTAGCTATTTTTGGCCTCTGGCCGGCGTGTTTATTAACTTCCCTGCTACAGAAACAGGTACATTGGCAGGCACCCGTGCCAGCCGCCATGAGGGACTGAGCAGCGTCATGCCATGGACCCGCTTGACCGCGACCAGAAAATAGACGGCACCCAACACGGGCCACCAACGGTCACCGAGCGGGTCCATCCAGGCAAAGCGCTTGAGCCATTTATCGCTGGATAGCGCCGGCCTGTAGCAGCCAAAACGACCCACCTCAACCTCAAAACCCAGTAACCTCAACCAGTCCCGCAAACGCCAATAACCAATGAATTCCTTGTGCGGCAAAAATGCTTTCTCAAAACCCATGCGATGGTACAGGCGCGCGCGCTGCTGACGCAAACCCCATAGACTGACGGGATTGAAACCACAAATCACCGCGCGGCCTTCCGGCACCAACACACGTTCAACTTCACGCAAAGTGGTGTGGGGGTCGGCGCTGAGTTCCAGCGTGTGGGGCAAAACTACCAGATCCAGGCTGTTGGCCTGGAACGGCAATGCCGAGAAATCAGTGAGAAAATCCGCGCCTGGCGTGGGGGAATGATTGGCCAGCCACTGGTGGGGCATACGATTGGTACCCAGTGCATCCAACTCGGGCAGACCGAGCTGCAAAGCGTGAAACCCGAACATATCGGCGACAGCCGAGTCCATTTCGGACTGCTCCCACGCCAGCAGATAGCGCCCTGCAGGGGTCTTAAGCCAGTCGTGCAAACCTATAATTTCATCGTTCATGAAGCTCATTCCAATACCCGCGTTCTCCGACAACTACATTTGGCTACTGCATGACGAACATCAGGCATTGGTTGTTGACCCCGGCGATGCGCAACCTGTTCTGGAAGCCCTGCACCGCTTGGGCTTAAAACTCGACGCCATTCTAGTCACGCACCATCACCCTGACCACACCGGTGGCGTTGTCAGGCTGCGCGAGACAACCGGGGCCCGCGTGTTTGGTCCCGCCCGCGAAGCCATGCCCGAGCCGCTCACCCGACTGACCCACGCTCAGCAGCTGCCGCTGCTGGGGCTGAACTTCCAAGTGATCGACGTGCCGGGGCATACCGCTGGCCATATTGCCTACTTTTGCGAGGACATGGACTCGGCGCCACTGCTGTTTTGCGGCGACACCCTGTTCAGTGGCGGCTGTGGCAGGCTGTTTGAGGGCACGCCGGAACAGATGCTGGCATCGCTGGACACCCTCGCTGCGCTACCCGAGGCAACCCGGGTCTGTTGCACGCATGAATACACGCTGAGCAACCTGAAATTTGCGCTGGCCGTTGACCCCGACAACCAGATCTTGATCAACTACAGCGCCGCCGCAAGTGCCTTGCGCGTCCGCCAGGAGCCCACACTCCCCTCCAACATCGGGCTGGAGCGCCAGATCAACCCATTTTTGCGCACACGCGAACCAGCTCTCGTTCAGGCGGCCCAGCGATTTGATGCATCTGCCAAAGACGGGGTCGGCATCTTTGCGGCCCTTCGCCGATGGAAAAACACATTTCAATGAAACTTCTCAAAATTCTGTGCCTGGTCAGTTTGATTGGGTTAACGGCCTGCACCACAACCGCAAGCCTGAGCCCTTCTTCCGGCAACTCACAACCTGTCAACGTTGAGTTTGGCGACGCTTCGCCTCGGGCTGCGCCTGCGCAGCACAAGCCGCAATTCCCCAGCGGGGAATTACAGCCCATCACGACACAGCAAACCGCCTCTAACGGGGTAGTGCAGTTGTCGTCCCCGGTTGATTTGTGGGAACGCATTCGGCGTGGCTTTGCCATGCCCAATCTGGAGAGCGATTTGGTGACCGACCGCGAGCAGTGGTACACCACGCGGTCCGACTACATGTTGCGCATGACCGAACGCTCGCGTAAATACCTGTTTCACATTGTCGAAGAGCTGGAGATGCGCAACATGCCAACCGAGTTGGCCTTGCTGCCCTTCATTGAAAGCGCCTTCAATCCGCAAGCGATTTCGCCTGTCAAAGCCACCGGCATGTGGCAATTCATGCCCGCCACCGGCAAAGAATATGACCTGAAGCAAAACGCTTTCCGGGATGACCGGCGCGACGTTCTGGCGTCAACCCGGGCGGCTCTGGACTACTTGCAGAGGCTCCATGGTCTCTTCAATGACTGGCACCTGGCGCTGGCGGCCTACAACTGGGGCCAGGGGAGCGTAGGCCGGGCAGTCGAGAAAAATCGCCGCGCGGGACTGGGCACCAGCTACACCGAGCTGAACATGCCCATGGAAACCCGTTTTTATGTGCCCAAGCTGCAGGCCGTGAAAAACATTGTGAGCAACCCTAGCAATTTTCGTTCCCAGTTGCCCCTGATCGAAAACCATCCGTTTTTTCAGACCGTTGACATTGAGCGTGACATCGACGTCGCGCTGGCGGCCAAACTGGCCGAGGTCTCTCTGGAAGACTTCAAGGCGCTCAATCCATCAGTCAATCGCCCCGTGATTCTGGCGGCTGGCATGCCGCAAATCTTATTGCCCTGGGACAACGCTGCCGTCTACCAGAGGAATCTTGAAGCCTATGGGGGCAGCCGTCTGGCAAGTT
>CAZBKX010000084.1:0-1783 GCA_964492535.1 uncultured Rhodoferax sp.
CGTGCGCTGGACCCTGTGACCCATGCCGAATTTGTGGTCCCTGAAGGTGCAGAAGACGTCATCAACAACAATCGCATGCGCGGTGTGCTGGACTCCGCGCTGGCAGCGCTCAAGCTGTTTTCCAAGGACGATGCCGTACGCCTGGCCGCAGCGGGTCAGTTGCAGCGTGACGCGGACGAGTCCAAGCTGCCCCTGATCGAGAAGGCGCTGGACAAAGAACAGAATGCCGACATAAAAGCACTGCTGGGCATGGTGCGCGCGGCAGCCTTGCTGGGCAGTACCGACAAGGGCAGGCGCCTGGAGGCCGCTGCCCTTTTGGGCGCCAGCACCCAGGCCAGCACCAAGACGGTGTTGCTCGCCCGCCTGAGCACCGAGCCGGAGCCGGATGTGAAAGCTGCTCTGCAAAAGTCCTTGCGTGAGGTAGAGGCGTCGCTCGCCTGGGGGGATCGTTTGGGTGCCATCTTCAGCGGTATCAGCCTGGGCAGTATCTTGTTGCTGGTGGCACTGGGTCTGGCCATCACCTATGGGCTCATGGGCGTCATCAATATGGCTCACGGCGAGCTGATGATGATTGGTGCCTACGCGACCTATGTGGTGCAGGGCTTGTTTCAAAAATATGCGCCGGGTGCCTTTGACTGGTATTTGATGGCGGCCTTGCCCGTGGCTTTCATGGCGTCTGCGTTGATGGGCGCAGCCATGGAGCGCACGGTGATTCGCTATTTGTACGGCCGCCCCCTTGAGACGCTGCTGGCTACCTGGGGCATCAGTCTGATGCTGATGCAGCTGGTGCGCACGCTGTTCGGTGCGCAAAACGTGGGTGTTGAAAACCCGTTCTGGATGAGCGGCGGCGTGCAGGTGCTGGGCAACCTCTCGCTGCCCTACAACCGGCTGGTCATCATCGGATTTGCGCTGGCTGTGCTGGGGGGTGTGGCGTTTTTGATCAGCAAGACACGCCTGGGACTCTTTGTGCGCGGCGTGACGCAAAACCGTTCCATGGCGTCCTGCATGGGGGTGAACACGGCGCGCATTGATACCTATGCCTTTGCGCTGGGCTCCGGCATTGCCGGGTTGGCTGGCTGCGCGCTGAGCCAGGTGGGCAATGTGGGGCCAGATTTGGGGCAAGGCTACATTGTTGATTCTTTTCTGGTGGTGGTACTCGGGGGGGTGGGTCAACTGGCCGGCACGGTCTACGCCGCTCTGGGCCTGGGCATCCTGAACAAGTTTCTGGAGGGCTGGGCTGGCGCGGTGCTGGCCAAGATTGCCATGCTGGTGTTCATCGTCATCTTCATTCAGAAGCGCCCGCAAGGCATATTCGCCATGAAGGGCCGCTCGGCAGAGGCGTGAAACCATGACAACACAATCCATAGAACTTCCTGCTCGCACACCGCTCTTGACCCGCACCGGGTGGAGTACCTTTATCGTCGCCTCGCTGGTCGTGTGCGCCGTGGCACCCGCCTTGAATCTGATGGTGCCACAGGACAGCGTCTTTCACCTGAGTGATTACGCGGTGGGATTGATCGGCAAGATCATGTGCTACGCCATTTGTGCGCTGGCGATGGACTTGATCTGGGGTTACACCGGTATCCTGAGCCTGGGCCACGGCCTGTTTTTTGCGCTCGGCGGCTATGTGATGGGCATGTACCTGATGCGCCAGATTGGTCTGGACGGCAACTACAAGAGCAACTTGCCGGATTTCATGGTGTTTCTGGACTGGAAAGAGTTGCCCTGGCACTGGGCGCTGAGCGACAGCTTCATCGGTCAGATGCTGCTGGTGCTGGCGGTG
>CAZBKX010000085.1:0-1693 GCA_964492535.1 uncultured Rhodoferax sp.
GCTCAGGTAATTGGGCGCAATGGCCGGAGCGGCGTCAAATTGCGGGCTCTTGATCTTTACCGTGCCTCGGCTGGTGGGGTTGAGGTTGCAGACGCTGGCGGTGAAGGCATTGAAGTGGTGCAGCGGCTCACCAAAGGCATCCAGGCTTAGCGGCTGGACGTGGTATTCGATGTTCGGGTAAGGCTGGCTGGGGTCGCTGCGGGTGAAGGCACCCAGTTGCGACGGGGCCATGCTCATCGGGCCGGTGCGCTTGAGCGCGTACTCCAGCCCGATCAGGGCCTTGCCCCAGAGCGAATTAGCCTGGGTGTTGAGTGTCTTGACGTCGTCCACCTGGAAGACCGCACGAATTTGCAGGTGGTCCTGCAGGTTGGCGCCCACGCCCGGCGCGTCATGCGCCACAGCAATGCCGTACTGGTGCAAAAGCGCCCCGGGGCCAATGCCGGAGAGCTGCAGGATCTGGGGCGAGCCGATGCTGCCGGCGCTCAGAATCACCTCGGTTCGGGCCGCGGCGGTGACCATGCTGCCCTCCTTCAATACCTGGACACCGGTACAACGCAGATGGCCATCCGCCCCGGTTTGCAGCGACAACCGGGCCACTTGTGACGATGTCCACAATTCAAAATTGGGCCGCTGGGTACAAGTCGGCCGCAAAAAAGCCTTGGCCGTGTTCCAGCGCCAGCCGCTCTTTTGGTTGACCTCGAAGTAGCCCACGCCCTCGTTGCTGCCCTGGTTGAAATCGTCGGTAGCCGCAATGCCAGCCTGTTGCGCGGCCAAAGAAAAGGCGTCCAGCACATCCCAGCGCAGGCGTTGCTTCTCGACGCGCCATTCGCCCCCGCCACCATGCAGTGCAGCGAACTTTTCAAGGCTTTTAGGGCTCTGGCCGGCGTTTTTATTGTGTAATCCACTATCTAATTTATAGTGATTTTCGTGCTTCTTGAAGTCTCCCAGGCAACGATCCCAGCGCCAGGCATCGTCCCCGGTGAGTTGCGCCCAGGCATCGTAGTCCCGCGCCTGGCCGCGCATGTAGATCATGCCGTTGATACTGCTACACCCGCCGAGCGTCTTGCCGCGCGGGTAGCGCAGGGTGCGCCCGTTCAGCCCGGCGTCGGGCTCGGTCTGAAATAGCCAGTCGGTGCGTGGGTTGCCAATGCAATAGAGGTAACCCACGGGAATGTGAATCCAGTGGTAGTCATCCGGGCGACCCGCCTCAATGAGCAGAACGCGCTTGGTCCCATCGGCCGAAAGCCGGTTGGCCAGCAGGCAGCCCGCCGTGCCCGCACCAATGATGATGTAGTCGAAAGTGGTGTTCATGGGTGTCAGGCTGCCAGCGCTCAGTGCCCAACCCAATTGGGCTTGCGTTTTTCCTGGAACGCTTTTTGGCCCTCGCGGGCGTCATCGCTCAGGGTGAACAGGGCGATCTGGCTTTCGGTGAAAGCCATGGATTCCTCAAACGCCATGGACTCCACCTTTTTCATGGTGTACAGCCCGCGCCGAATGGCCGCCGGGGACTTGTCCAGCAGGCGGTCCAGCAGCCATTGCAGTTTGGCATCGACATCGTCGTCCACGTAATTCACTAACCCGTATTGCAGGGCCTGCGCGCTTGTGATGGGCTCGCCAGTGATGCACATCTCCATGAGGGTGCGCCGTGGGATCAGGTGCTGCAACACGCTCAGCACCTGCGCGGGGAACACGC
>CAZBKX010000086.1:0-2377 GCA_964492535.1 uncultured Rhodoferax sp.
TTGGTCTGGAAGGCAATGCCGTCAATCACACCGACGATATCGGAGATTTTTCGGCTGCTGACATTGATTTCTTCCATCGTGGAGACCACTTGGCTCACCACCGTTCCGCCGCGCTCTGCGACAGACGACGCGTTGGCAGCAAGGGTGCTAGCTTGGCGGGCGTTGTCAGCGCTCTGCTGAACTGCGCTGGTCAATTGATCCATGCTGGAGGCGGTTGACTGCAGCTTGCTTGAGGTCTGTTCTGTGCGTTGCGTTGCGTTGGGCCAGGTCGTTGTTGCCGCTGGCGATCTCTGCGCTGGCGGTCGCAATGCTGTCGGTACTCTGGCGAACCTGGTGCACCATGCTTCCCCGGGACTGGTTCCTACTGGCAAGAGACTTGATCAAATCACCAAATTCATCGCCACGCGACGTGTCGACCTGCATGCTGAGGTCACCCTGAGCGATGCTGGCCGCCAGCGCATTGACTTGCAGCAGCGGCTGAAGAATAGAGCGAATCAGCCAGGCTGCCCCGAGAATAATGCCAGCCATCCGCTGCTCAAGAGCACGGCCTGGAAGCGCGCGGCATTGGTTTCAGTGAGTGCAGCCCATCGGACGTTGAGTTTTGCCTTGGCACTCATGGCGTCGAGCGCAGCGGTGCTGGCAGCACGGTCATCGGCCGAACGCACAGCTGCGGAGCCAATCACGGCGCACAGTCCCAACACAATCAGGCCGGTGGCAAGCCATAACTTGGCTGTGAGTCGAATGCTGTTGAGGTTCATGACGGGTGCTCTCGGATCGCTTTTTGACGCTGTCATGGCAAACCCAATTTGGCGTCCTGACATCCCGAAAAGCCCTCGCCTCACAGTAGCAATATGGCCTGACTTTGAACTGCCAGGCGCTGGGCTGCGGTCACAGCCTGGGGTGCGATCTCGGCTAGCGGCACCAAAACAAAAGCACGCTCAGTCATGCGGGGATGCGGGATGGTGAGCGCTTCGCTGGCGATGCGGGCTTCGCCGTAAATCAGGATATCCAGATCCAGTGTGCGGGGTGCGTTTCTGTGGGCGCGCTGGCGGCCCGCCCCTTGCTCCAGCGTCTGTAGCTGGTTCAGCAACTCGGGGGCAGTGAGGCGGGTGGAAATTTCAACCACAGCATTGACATAATCGGGGCCCGACGATTCCAGGGGGGCTGTGCGATACAGGGAAGAGCGCCTGATCAGGCTCACACCAGCTGCGCCTGCGAGGTCATCCATGGCTTTGCATAAGGATGCAACCGGGTCACCCAGGTTGGCACCCAATGCAATATAGGCCGTGACCTCAGGCCTTGGGATGGCGCTCAAACGCTTGCATCGGGCACGCCTGCACCGTCCTCTCGGGGGCCGCCGGTGCTCCTTCGACGACGACGGCGCTTTTTCGGGGCCTCGGATGAATCGGTGAGTTCGTTAGGCCGGCCTGCCCCTTCGCCGTCTGGTGCAGGATTGGTCATGTCAATCTGGGTTGCTGCGACACGGGTCACGGGTATTTTGTGCACCCGGGGCGCACGCTGCTTTTGTTGTTGTTCTTCGCGCACCTGATCGACCATGTCCTGACGCAGGTTGTCGTCTGCCAAGCTGAACTCTTGCCACCAGTCGGCCAGCACTTCATCAATTTCGCCCGCATCGGCACGCAAGCGCATGAAGTCAAAGGCAGCGCGAAAGCGGGGTTGCTCTACCAGACCAAAGGGCGTGCTGCCCACACGCTTCTCGAAGCGGGGTTGCATCATCCACATCTCGCGCATGTCGCCGGCGAGCTTGCCCCGGCCAGACACGTCACCAATTCGGGCGTTGAACACGTCGTCAATCGCATCTTGAAGTGCTGGATGCGCATGCTGGCGTTCATTCACACGCTTGGCCCAGCCGTCCCGAACATCAGCCCACAAAACGCACGCAAGCAGGAAACTGGCGACCACGGGCTTGCCCTCGCCAACACGTCGATCCGTGTCCTTCAGGGCTGCCAGCACAAAGGGCTGGTCCGCTCGCTCCACCACCACATCAAGCAAGGGATAGATGCCGCGCGCCATGCCCAGCGCCTTGAGTTGGGCAATGGAGGCCAGTGCGTGGCCGGTTTGCAGCAACTTGAGCATTTCATCAAACAGTCGGCTTTGAGGCACATCCGCCAGCAACTCTTGCGACTTGACCAGCGGTGCGGCTGTCTTGGGCTCCAGCTGGAAGCCCAGTGCACTGAGTTTGGCCGAGAACCGCACGGCACGGATGATGCGCACGGGGTCTTCCCGGTAGCGCGTGGCAGGGTCGCCAATCATCCGGATGACACGGTTTTTGGCGTCCTTGATGCCGTTGTGGTAGTCCACCACGATCTGGGTTTGAGGGTCGTAGTACATGGCGTTGATGGTGAAGTCGCGCCGC
>CAZBKX010000087.1:0-2351 GCA_964492535.1 uncultured Rhodoferax sp.
CGGCGCACGACACAAAAGTACCCAAAAACATCAGAAACACCGGAGCAAACACCGGCCACAAGGCGTAGTCCGTGGAGGCATAGCCGGTGGTTGTCGCCACCGACACCACATGAAAAGCCGCCGACCGCAGGGCGTCGCCAAAGTCGGCGTACACGCCATGCGACAGCAGCAAAAGGCCCAAGCCCGCAATCGAGGCCACCAGCACCAGCCCATAGGCGCGCACCTCGGCATCGCGTATCAACGAGATACCCGAGCGCGAGCGCCAGACGATGAAATAGCGCGCAAAGCTGATGCCGGCCAGCGCCATGAACACCGTGGCCACCATCTCCATGGAGGCCGAGTTCCAGTAGCCAAAGCTGGCGTCATGGGATGAGAAGCCCCCCAGGCCCATGGTGGTGCACATGTGCATGAAGGCATCGGCCCAGGACATCCCGGCCCAGCGATAAGCCAACAGGCAAGCTGCAGAAAACGCAAAGTAAACGCCCCACAGCCCGCGCGCCGTCTCGGCAATGCGGGGCGTGAGCCGGGCGTCTTTCATGGGCCCGGGCGTCTCGGCCTTGTAGAGCTGCACGCCGCCAAGACCCAACAATGGCAGCACAGCCACCACCACCAGCATGATGCCCAGGCCGCCAATGAGCTGCAAAAAGCAGCGCCAGACGTTGATGGAGGTCGGCAAATCATCCAGGCCGCTGAGCGCCGTCGCCCCGGTGGCGGTCAGGGCGCTCATGGACTCAAAATAGGCATCGGTCCAGCTCAGGCCCGGCATGGCCAGCATCAAGGGAACAGCGGCAAAGGCCGGCAGCACCACCCACACCAGATTCACCAGCAGGAAACCGTCCCGCGGCTGCAATTCGCGCCGGTGTCTGGTGGTCAGCAGCAGGATCAGCACGCCCACCCCCAGCGTGAGCGCCAGGCACTTGAGCCAGATCTCGCGCAGGGCCACATCGTCCAGCGCCCAGGCCCAAGCCAGGGGCACCAAAAACATGAAAGAAAAACCCACCATCACCCGGGCGAGCACGTTGAGCACCGGTGCAAAAGAAGTCATGGCGAATCAGAAAAAAGTAGCGCTGACCTGGAACAGCTTTTCCACAGCCCGCAGTTGCCGCTTGTTGGGCACGAAAATGATGACATGGTCACCGTCCTGAATGACCAGGTCGTGGTAGGGCATCATGACCTTGCACGCATCGCCCTCCCCCCGCACGACGGCGCCAAACCGGGCGCCTTCAGGCAGCTTGATCTCCTCGATACGGCGCCCCACCAGGCGGGAGGTGCGCAGGTCGCCCCGCGCCACACCCTCAATGGCCTCGGCCGCACCCCGGCGCAGGCTGTGCACCGCCGCAATATCGCCCCGGCGCACATGCACCAGCAACTCGCCAATGACCGTTTGCGCGGGGGAGATGGCAATGTCAATGGCGCTGCCCTGCATCATCTCGGCATAAATGCGCCGGTTGATCAGGGCAATGACGCGCCGCGCACCCAGCCGCTTGGCCAGCATGGCCGACAAAATGTTGTCCTCATCGTCACTGGTCAGGGCGATGAACAGGTCCATCTCGCCCACGTTTTCGTCAATCAGCACGTCCTCGTCCGTGGAGTCGCCGGCCAGCACCAGCGTGTCGCCCGGCAGCTCGCCCGCCAGGTACTCGCAGCGTTTGCGGTTGGACTCAATGAGCTTGACCTCGCACTGCCCGACCAGGCTGCGCGCCAGGCGCAAGCCCACCTTGCCGCCGCCGGCGATCATCACCCGGCGCACCGGCCGGTCGTCTTTGTGAATGGCACCCAGCACCTGGCGAATTTTCTCCTTGTCGGCCAACACAAACACCTCGTCACCGGGCTGAATGCGCGTGGTGGGCTCCACATGCAACTCATCGTCCAGCCGGTACACCGCCACCACCCGCATGGGCGTGGTCGGAAACAGGGCCTTGAACTCGCTGATGGTGCGGTTGGCCAACGCACTGCCCACCTCCACCCGCACCGCAATCAGGTGCGCGCGCCCTTGCGAGAACTCCAGCACCTGCAGCGCCTCGGGGTAATCAATCAGTTGGTGGATGTAGCGCATCACCGACTCTTCAGGGCAAATCACATGGTCCACCGCAAAGCCGGTCTTGCCCAGCAGCGCATCGTCCTCCTCAAACTCGGGCGAGCGCAGGCGAGCCACCGTGGTGGCAATACCAAACACGTCATGCGCGACCTTGCAGGCGGTCAGGTTGGTCTCATCCAGCGAGGCACAGGCAATGAACAGGTCGGCATCCTCCGCGCCCGCACGGCGCAAGACCGAGGGCTGAATGCCGTTACCCGGCACGCCGCGCAAGTCCAGCCGGCCTTCCAGATCGCGCAGGCGCTCCGGATCGGGG
>CAZBKX010000088.1:0-1784 GCA_964492535.1 uncultured Rhodoferax sp.
TACAGCGTCCAGAGACTCGGGCCGTGCGAGGGTGTGAGCGAGCAGTTTTTCGGCGTGGGCACCGAGAGAAAAGTGCAACACCCCCTGGTCAAGCGCTTGCTGCGCGACCGGGCTGTGGCGGCCTGACTGCAGGCCCGCACGCAGCCCCTGTTGAGCTCAGGGCGCAGCGGAGTCGGAGCCCTGGCTGGGCGGCGCGGGTGGGGATGAGTTGGCCTGCAACGCCTCACGCAAGCTGCGCACCTCATGGCGCAGAGCGCCAATCTCTTGCATCAGGTCACGTTCAATTTGACGCTCTTCAGTCTCGACAAACATGGCCGCCACCGAGGCCGTGACCATGGAAAACACCGCCAGCCCCAGCATCACCACCAGCACAGAAAAAATGCGCGAGGCGTGGGTGCTGGGCACGATGTCGCCATAGCCCACCGTGGCGGCCGTGGTGAAGGCCAGCCACATCCCGTCGCTCAGGGTGCGGGCACTCGGCTCCAGCAACCAGAAGCCGACCCCGCCCAAACCCAAAATAGTGAGGCAAAGCGCCAGTGAATACAGCACACCCCGCCGGGTAATCCGGCGCGCGCGTTTTTGCCAATTTTTCATGCGACCACATTACACGCGAACCAGAACAACCAGCTTGACGGGATCTGTATTGTTGGCCGAAATCGCGCGCTTTGGACAGTGCAGGATTCAGCGCCCAGACGCTATGAATTTGATACTTAAGAGCGATACAATACGCCGGCTAGCGGGCTTTTTGGCTTGAATTAATGCGATTTCTGGCTGGCTGGTGAACAGCATTTTTGTCAACAATAGCCTCTGGCCGGCTTATCTATTGGTTTGGACGCTACTTATTTTGATGAATTGGATCAACTTGCTGGTGGGAATGGAAACACAACTGACCAGCCTCAGGTCAAGCGAAGTCACGGACAGCCGCATCCAGTCGCAACCTCGCCCGGGCCAAACTGGGTGAGCGCTCGGCGGCGCGTTGCGGGCACCAGTCGGAGTGGACCCATGCGCTCAATCGCGCGTTGTAGCCCAAACCTTGCGCCAAATTGCCGCCAATCGCCTTCAGCAGGTCGTCCCGAACCTGCCTGGGAGCGCCCTTCGCCAGCCGTAGCAGTGACTGCTTGGGATCGGCCAATTCATCAGGTGCAACAGGCAAAACACCCTTGGCGCCCATCAGTGCTCTCATGGCAACGTGATCGGCCAGCACCCAAGACTCCACCTCACGAACCGCGATCCTGAGCAACAAGTTCTTTGGGGCTTCGGTCACCAGCCATTGATCACGAAACTCGACCAGACAATTCGCTCGGTCAAGGTCCGTCAGTACAAACATGACCTGATGTTGGGCCATTTGGCACCAGCTACTCATCCTGGCACGCAAATAGCCATTGCCTGTTTTGCCCAATTTAAGAGCGACCCGGTGCGGCGCTTTGACTTCCGCAATCAACCGTAATGCAATGGCCTCACTGAGCTGATCTTCGGTGGCAATTGCAATGGGCGTCATTGCCACAAGCCCAACTGCGACACCTTTTCGGGTCGGGTTTTGGGCAAAACAACCTCCGCAACACTGAGCCCGGCCCCAAGCGCCTGGCGCTCGCTGGCATCCACAGACCGTCCGGTGGTGCCTTGCTTGCCGGTTTCCAGAATCACAACGCCACGCTCGTCAATGCCGGGGTTGCTCAACAACGCATCGCTGTGCGTCGTCAAAATCACCTGTCGCTTGGTTTTGCGATCACGCTGCAACCGATCCACGATCAGCGGAATTTCCCTGACGATGGCATCGTTGAGTG
>CAZBKX010000089.1:0-1555 GCA_964492535.1 uncultured Rhodoferax sp.
GCCATGACCGACCTGCTGGGCGGCCAGGTGCAGCTGATGTTCGAGAACATCGCCACCGCCCACCCCTACATCAAGAGCGGCCGTGTGCGCGCACTCGGGGTCACCGGCCGCAGCCGCAACGCCAGCCTGCCCGACGTGCCGACGATCGCCGAAGCCGCCGTGCCCGGCTACGCCGCCGAGCCGTGGTACACCGTGTCGGCGCCGCGCGGCGTGCCGGCCGACGTGATGCGCAAGCTCAACGCCGACATCAATGCGGTGCTGAAGTCGCCCGACCTGGCGCAGCGCTGGGAAGCCTTGGGGGTGACACCTCTGGGTGGCAGCCTCGACGACGCTTTGCTGCGCAACGCGGTCGAGCGCGAGCGCTGGACGCGTGTCATCCAGGCTGCGCGCATCACGGTTGATTGACCCATGCGGCCGCAGATGCCGCGCTGAAAGGAGACTCGCCATGAACCACCACCCGAACCGCCGCCGCATCCTGCAGACCGGCGCCGCCCTCGCGGGCGTCACGGCCCTCGGCGCGCCGGCGCTGCTGCACGCGCAGGCCGACAAGATCAAGATCGGCCACCTGACCCCCTTGACGGGCTTCCTGGGTGCCCTGGGCGAATACTCCGTGATGGGCATCAAGATGGCCACCGAGGAGATCAACGCCGCCGGCGGCGTGATGGGCCGCCAGCTCGACGTGGTGAGCGAGGACTCGGTCAATCCGCAGGTCGCGTCGTCGAAGGCGCAGCGCATGATCGAGCGCGACGGTGTCGCCGTGTTGATGGGCGAGATCAACTCGGCATCGGCGCTGACGATCTCGCAGGTGGCGGCGCGCAACAAGAAGCTGTTCATGAGCATCGGCGCGCGCTCCGACGCGCTGCGCGGCAAGGACTGCAACCGCTACACCTTCCACGTCGACATCCCGGTCACGGTGATGGTCAACGCCGCCGGCCAGGCGCTGGTGCGCGAGGGCCTGGTCAAGGGCAAGCGGATCTACAGCCTGACGGCCGACTACCTCTTCGGCCACGACCTGTCGCGCCAGGCCAAGAAGTTCTTCGCCGCCAACGGCGGCGAGCAGATCGGCGACGAACTGGTGGCCACGGACGTCACCGACTTCAGCCCCTACCTGCTGAAGATCCGCCAGGCCAAGCCCGACCTGATCGCCACCAACCTGGCCGGCAACCAGGTCACCAACTTCGTCAAGCAGTATTCGGAGTTCGGCCTGCCGTTCGCGGTGGCCGGGTTCAACCTGAACACGGCCGACGCCTGGGCGGCCGGCGAGGACAATCTGGGCGGCATCTGGCCGACGGTGTGGCACCACGAGCTGAAGACGCCGGGCACGCAGGCGTTCGTCGCCGCGTTCCAGAAGAAGTACGGCAAGCGGCCGGAGAACCACGCCTGGATCGAATACGTTTCGCTGAAGATCATGGCGCAGGCCATGAACGAGGCCAAGTCCACCGACAGCGAGAAGCTCATCGCCTATTTCGAGAGCGAGGCGCAGTTCGACCTGCTGAAGGCGCGCAAGGGCTACTTCCGCAGCTGGGATCACCAACTCATGCAGGAGGCCTACCCG
>CAZBKX010000090.1:0-9410 GCA_964492535.1 uncultured Rhodoferax sp.
CCATCTCCGGCACGATCACCGCAGCCAGCGCCGCAATGGGCGCGTATTGCAGACCCCGCTGCGCCCAGTACGGCAAGTGCCAGGGCTTGCTGGAAATAAAGAACAAGGAGCGGGTGATCACCGTCACGACCGTCAGGCCGACGATCACGGCCAGCGTCCATTCATCGGTGCCGTTGTTCATGGTGGGCTTGCCCGGGCCAGCCGGGTTTCTTCGAGCATCAGGCACAAGGCCACGGCAGCGGCAATGGCCACCAGAATGTTGAGCTTGAACGGCAAGGCAAACGCCGCCACGGCTGCAGCCCCTGCCACCCCGGCGGACACCCACCGCAAGCGGCTGGAAGCCAGGGAACACAAGATGCCCAGCAGCGCCAAAATGCCCGCAAAACTCAAGCCCCAGTGCGTAGGAATGAAGTTCGCCAGCACCACGCCCACCACGCTACACCCCACCCACGCCAACCAATTGACGCCGCAGTTGCCCGCCAGGTAGGCCTGCTGGGCGCGTTGGAGGTCGGCGTCCCCGCCATGATGGGGGTAACGTTTGGTGAACAACACGTAGCTCAGGTCGGCCAGCAAGTAACCTGTCACCAGCCGCTGCCACAGGGGCAAGTGCATGACATAAGGGCGCATGTGGGCGCTGAACACCACAAAGCGCAGGTTGACACACACCGCAGTGGCCAAAATCACCCACATCGGCGCGCCCACAGTCAAGAGCGGAATAGCCGCCAGCTGCGAGCTGCCAGCAAACACGATCACCCCCATCAGCAAAGCCTCAAAGAGGCTCATGCCGGACTTCACCATCGCTACGCCCGTCATCAGGCCCCACGCGGCGATGCCAGGCGCCGCCGCCAAGGCCTCCAGGGCGCCTTGGCGAAACTCGGGGTGCCGGTAGTTGTCGCGCAGGAAGAACACTATTCTTCGCGTTTCTCGAAGACCATGCCCGTACGCAGATCAAAGCCGCGCAGGAAGTCCGCCACCTTCAGGCGCTTAGCCCCAGGGCGCTGCAGCTCGGTGATATTCACTACTGAATTCATAGCTACTACCGCAATAAAATCGCCGGCCAGAGCCATAATTGATCCATATTTAGCCTCAGGAGGCGGCACACCGGCTCCCACGCTCGCCGACCAGACCTTGAGGGTCTCGCCCCCGAGGTGGGTACTGGCCCCCGGGAACGGGTTGAACGCACGCACCCGCCGCACGATCAGATCGGCGGGCTGCGCCCAGTCGATCTCGGCCTCGTGTTTTTCGATCTTGTGCGCGTAGGTCACACCGATTTGCGGCTGGCGCACCGGCTTCAAATCACCGCTGGCCGCCTGGGCCAAGGCCCGCACGATCAGTTCAGCGCCCAGGGCCGCGAGTGTGTCGTGCAGAGTGGCGGTGGTGTCCTCAGGGGCAATAGCGCATTTTTCAATCAGCAGCATGTCACCGGTGTCCAGACCGGCGTCCATTTGCATGATGGTCACGCCGGTCTCAAGGTCACCGGCTTCAATGGCGCGGTGAATCGGGGCGGCACCGCGCCAGCGCGGCAAGAGCGAGGCATGGATGTTGAAGCAGCCGAGGAAGGGCACATCCAGCGCCCATTGCGGCAGGATCAGGCCGTAGGCAGCCACCACCATGGCGTCAGCTTGGGCAGCGTCCAGCAAGGCGCGGGCGGCTGCAGCGTCTTCAGGGTACTTGCCGTCAAGGCGCAGGCTGCGGGGTTGCGCCAGTGTCAGGGCGTGGTCCAGCGCAAACTGCTTGACCGGCGAGGGGTGCAACTTCATGCCGCGCCCGGCGGGGCGGTCGGGCTGGGTCAGCACCAGCACAATCTCGTGTCCGGCGGCATGCAAACTGGCCAAGGCAACGCGGGCAAATTCGGGGGTGCCCGCGAAAATCAGTCTCACCGCTGGTCCTCGCGCTGTGCCTTGATCATCTTGGTTTTGATGCGGTTGCGCTTGAGCGGCGAGAGATACTCGACAAAGACCTTGCCCATCAGGTGATCCATCTCATGCTGAATACACACGGCCAGCAGCCCCTCGGCCTGCACGGTGTGGGCGTTGCCGTGGCCATCCAGCGCACTGACCGTGATGGCGTCATGGCGCTGCACCCCGTCATAAATGCCGGGCACCGACAGGCAGCCTTCTTCATTCAGGTGCATCTCGGCGCTGGTCCAAACGGTTTGCGGGTTGATCAGCACCAAGGCTTCATCGCGCTCCTCGGACACGTCAATCACGATGAGGCGCTCATGCACATCCACCTGCGTGGCCGCCAGCCCGATGCCTTTGGCCTCGTACATGGTGTCCAGCATGTCCGCAATGAGCGACTTGATGCGCGCGTCCACCGCCTGCACGGGTTTGGCCACCGTGTGGAGCTTGGGGTCGGGAAAACAGAGAATGGGAAGTAGCGCCATGTTTCAATCGGGTTCAGGACAGAGAGAGCCGACGGCGAACGCGCGCCAGCTCGGTTACATCAGGTTTCGGGGTGTCGTTATTTTCACTACTTTTTGCCGCCCCAGCACGGCGGAGCTGCAGAATACGTTGCCCAATCAAGGCCTTGAGCGCAAAATCGCGCGTAATTTATCAGGATTCTCAATCTGGCGGACCTTCTTTTACCCGCCCCCAAGCGTCGCCCCTTGTCCAGCCCACAAATCAATTGCAGTGCAGCCAAACATGACAAAACACTCTCCCCTGTGCGTCCGAGCGACCCAGCCCATGCGCCTGGTCGCCCTGGCATTGACGGCCGGCGCACTCACGGCTGCCCCCGCCTGGTCCCAGAACTACCCCATCACCTCAACCCAAAAGGCCACCGCAAACCAGGTCGCGCAGGCGGGCGTCCCAGTGAGCGAATTGGCCGCCAACGCACCCGACACCTACATCGTCAAGCGGGGCGACACCTTGTGGGCCATCTCGGGTTTGTTTTTGAAAAGTGCCTGGCGCTGGCCCGAGTTGTGGGGGATGAACCTGGATGACATCAAGAATCCGCACCTCATTTACCCGGGGCAAGCCTTGTATCTGGACAAAGCCGATGGCCGCGCCACCTTGCGTCTACGCCAAAACGCGACTGGCATCGCGCCCACGGAAACCGTGCGCCTCTCGCCCCGCACCCGGTATGAGACGCTGGCTAGCGGGGCCTTGCCCACCTTGAAGAGCCATTTGATTGAACCCTTTCTGGCCGAGCCGGTGATCGTGGAAGAAGACGGACTGAGCCGGGCACCACGCATTGTGGCGACCCAGGAGGGTCGCGTGTTGCTCACCCGGGGTGACCGTGCGTATGCACGAGGCGAAGCTGACCTGGCCCTGACAGACGAACCCGGCGCCAAGCAAAAGGCCTACCGGGTGTTTCGCAGCGCCACGCCCCTGAAAGACCCGGTCACGGGCGAGGTGTTGGGCTATGAGGCCCAGTATGTGGGCAAGGCCTTGCTGGTGCGAGGCGAAACCACGCAAGCCTCCACGGACAAAGAGGGCCGCACGCGCGACGATCTGGTTCCCGCCACCATTGACATCGTCTCGGCCAAGGAAGAGATTCGGGTCGGAGACCGCCTTCTGCCCGAGCCGCCTCAGCAGCTGTTGAGCTACATCCCACGAGCACCCAGTGGCGTGGTGGATGCTCGCATCGTGTCTGTGTACGGTAACGCTGTGGCCAATGCGGGCCAAAATCAGGTCGTGGCCATCAACCAGGGCACACGCGACGGCATGGAAGTCGGCCATGTGATGGCCATCCAGAAGGATGGCGCGCGCCTGATCGACAAGACCGACCCTGCGCGAACCGAATTGAAGCTGCCTGATGAGCGCAACGGCCTGGTGATGGTGTTTCGGACTTTTGAGCGAATCTCGTACGCCCTGATTCTGGAGATCACGGACGGCGCCCGGGTGGGTGACCGCCTGGTCAATCCGCGCTGAGGGCTGAACTTGGAGCGCGATGAGCTTGGTGCCTGGCTGCGCCTGACGCTCACGCCCGGCGTGGGCAACACCACCGCCCGCAAACTGCTGGCTGCCTTTGGCTTGCCGCTGGCGGTGTTCAGCCAGCCCTCGACGGCCTTGCGGCAGGTGGTGGGCCCGGTGACCGCAGCCAGCCTGCGCACCGAGCCGCCCGGACTGGCAGAGCTGCTTGACATCACCTGGAACTGGCTGAGCGCCTCGGAGGCCGGCAGCGCGCGGCGCCAGATCGTCGTGCTGGGTGACGCCGATTACCCGGCCTCGTTGTTGACCATGGATGACCCGCCTTTGATGCTCTACCTGCTTGGCGCGGGTGTTTTTATGCCAAATAGCCCGCTAGCCGGCGTCAATGAAGGTGATACAGAATCTAAATCAATAGCAAACACCTTGGCGCACAGCCTGACCAACAGCATCGCCATCGTGGGCAGTCGCAACCCCACACCGCAAGGTGCAGCCAATGCCCGGCGCTTTTCCAAAGCCCTCGGGGACGCGGGGCTGACAGTGATCAGCGGCCTGGCCCTGGGCGTGGACGGAGCCGCCCATGAGGGTGCGCTGGACAGCGTGACGCCCGGCTCCACCCGGCTGGCCACCGTGGCCGTGGTGGGAACCGGACTGGACCGGGTCTACCCCAAAGCCCACCTGGACCTGGCGCACCGGATTGCCGAGCATGGGTTGATCCTGAGCGAGTACCCACTGGGCACCCCGCCACTGACCGCCAATTTCCCCAAGCGCAACCGCCTCATCGCCGGGCTGGCCCGGGCCACTCTGGTGGTGGAGGCGGCGCTGAAGTCAGGCTCGCTCATCACGGCGCGGCTCGCGGTAGAGCAGGGCAAGGATGTGTTTGCCATTCCGGGCTCGATTCACTCCACCCAGGCTCGGGGTTGCCATGCCCTCATCAAGCAAGGCGCCAAACTGGTGGAGTCGGCCCAGGATGTACTGGAAGAAATGATGCTGGAAACGCCTGCGGCTCGGGCGAACCCGATCAATCCAGATGCAGGACTGCCATCACCCGGCTTGCTCGGCATCAACATGCCCTTGCTGGAGGCCTTGGGCTTCGATCCGGTCGGGCTGGATGCCTTGCAGGCACGGGGTACGCTGGATACCGCGAGTCTGCAGGCGCAATTGATGAGCCTGGAGCTCGAAGGCCTGGTGGCGCGTCTGCCGGGCGGCCTGTTTCAGCGCCTGACGCCGGGTTAAGGCCCGAATTGACGGGCAAACGCCAGCCAGTCTGAATAGGGCTCCAACTTGGCGCCTCACCGGCCCGTATTCACGCTATATTGCTCACATGTTTGAAGTACTTGTGTTCGTTTACGAGAATTACTGGCGCGGCGATGAGTGCCCTGAATTGGGCGCCCTGGAGCGAAAACTCCATGCCGTGGGTTTCGAGGCACAAGAGATCCAGGAGGCGCTCACCTGGCTCGATGATTTGAACCTGGCCGCCCGTGGATTGCAGGCGCTACCACTGCAGCGCGACGCCGAATTGCACTCTGCCCTGCCACAGGCTCCACTGTGGGCCGCCTCGGCCATGAGCATGCGGGTGTATTCGGTGGCGGAACAAAATCATCTGGGCGCTGAGTGCCTGGGATTTGTCCACTTTCTTGAGACCTCGGGCAAGCTGCCTGCCCAGTTGCGTGAAATGGTGCTGGATCGGGCGATGGCCGCCTGCGCCGATCCGGTCCTGACGCTGGAAGACCTCAAGACGATCGTGCTGATGGTGTACTGGAGTCTGGGCGAAGAGCCGGATGCCCTGGTGCTTGACGAACTGTGCGACGACAACGTGGCGCGCATCGCGCACTGACTTGACGTTATCCCAGCAGCCGCTCTGGATTGGCTGCGAGTTTGGTGAGTGCGTCGCGTGTGGCACGCACCGTGAGTGCCTCCTCTTCCTGGGGCAAGAGTAGGCCGGCCTGAAGATAGGCCGCCAGCCGGCCGGCCTGGATCAAATAGCTGAGGCCGTTGGTGGCTGCAAACAAATTCAAATGCTTGCGCTCGCTGCGCCAGAGAAACTGCACCTGAGCCACCTGGCCATTGTGGTCCAGTGTGAACCAGGAGCCCAGCTCCAGCTCCTGAGCCCAGGCAGACATGGCGGCCGTTGGCTTGGAGCCCCCGTCGGCCACCACCTCAATCTGCGAGGCATCAATGCCGAGCATCATCTCGATGCTTTGGGAGTCAAGCGGAAGGTCGCCCATGCCCTCATCGCTTAAAAAATCTTCAAGGTTGGCCAGGCGCGATGCCATGGCCTGGATCTGCTCATCGGGAATAGCCTGGGTTTTGGACAAAAACGCGTCTGCGAGTGTGTCGCTGATCGTCTTGACATAGCCCTCCTGCGCGGAGGGCGCCACGCCGAGCATGCTCATGCCAGCCCGCAGTTTTTGGAGGAGTTGGGGCAAATCCTGAATGACACGGGCACGGTCACTGCGATTGGGCTTGGCACTGGCTGACCAGACCAGATCGGTCGCGGATTTTTTGAGCGTCAGTGTCTCGGCGTGCTGAGGGCCTTTGCGCACGGCAACAACGGCCAGCACCTCGGCCCAGACCTTGAACAAGAACTCGCGGATTTCATCGCGCACCGGCATGTCCTTGAGCATGTTGCGCATCTCGATCGTGTACTGGATCGTCAGCGTCTCTTTTTGCTCCACCTGCTGGGCCACTCCAACCACTTTTTGGGTGACAGCGGTGTCAGTCAAAAAATGCTTCAGGAACTTCTGGAACTCGTCATAGACCAGCTGGTAAACACGTTTGCCGGTTTCAGGGTACTGCTCGATCACTTGCACCACCCGCTTGATCTCGGCCTCCAGTGCGCTGCCGTTGATACCGCTGGCATCGAAACCCATGACGCAGGAGCCCATGCGGTCAATCAACAAGCGCGCGGGGTGGTTCAGGGTGCCGAAAAAATCAGGCTCTGCCAATGCCACACGCAGCACCGGCATTTGCAGGCGGGCGAACCACACCCGAATGCCGGCCGGGATGCGGTCTTCCTGCAAGATGGACTGGAACATCAGCGCCACAATTTCAATCGTGGCTTTTTCGCTTTTGGTTTCTGCTTTGGCTTTCAGTTCCGAGGTTTGCTGGCGCAGCTCACCCGCGACGCGGACCACACCGGCCGCGCTGTAGTCTTCCACTACATGGCTGCCGCCACCAGAAGCGGGTGCCGGTCGAGACGGCACCGCAATGGCGGCCGCAAGCGCTGGCGAAGGCGGCTGAAAATGGGTGGCCTCAAACTGGGTGCCGCCCGAGCCCATCAACAAACGCTTGAGCTGCCCCATCACACCCTGGGCGCGGGAGCGTGCGCGCGCCAGTGGTGTGGCCGAAGTCATCATGCGGGTCTCTTCTGGAACTCCCTCAAAGCCCAAGCCCTGCCGACCGAACGAAGACGCGCCCGACCTGGATTGACCCAAGGCCTCGCTGTGCGAGGCGCCTGACGTATCTCCCGCCCCACCCGATCCGGTCTGAAATTCCCGGGTTGCGGTTTTGTCAATGGGCACCTGCGCCGAAGCAGGTGCGCGAGGCGACTCTGCACGGGGCGCAGCTGCGGGTACGCGCCTGACCCGATCGGCCAACTCGATGGTGGGCAAGACGCCTTGCCTGATCAAAAAGGCATTGCAGTCGACATACGCCTGCAAAATGCGCTGACCGAAGAACTGTTGTGCAAGGTCATTGACCTTGGGCCAGGCATCGCGCGGCATACCCGACTTGCCCCATTGCTCCAACGTCAGGGTGGCGAGCATTTCCGGGCGAAAGATGTCAGCGGCATCGAGATCTGAAGACGACTCCAGGAGCCTGATGCGCAGCGACAGATCATTGAACTCGGCACCCACCTTCTCCATGATTCCGAGCGCCAGGCGGGAGGCCAGGATCTGCTTGTCCATGACGTCAGTTTCCACCAACGCCAGGTCGTCACTCAACGGATTCTGTGCCGGCGCAAGGCTGGGCTTCGGCTTGAGCGCCGCCAGCCAGTCCTTGCGTGTGCCATCCACCCAGGCGGTCTGGCTGCGCTGATAGAAGGTCCACGCGTCGCGACGGCTCTGAAGCTCACGCGATGGCGCTGCTTCATTCATCAGGGCGGTGAGCCGCTCCTGCACCAACTTGCCCAGTTCCAGCATGGCACGGTCCATCTCGGCGACGAAGCGCTCACGCGCCTGTCGGGCGATTTCAGCGCGTTGATGGGGAGGGGGAAGGCCGGCCATGGTGACCCGAACGGTTAAACGGTCGCACCCGCGTTGGGATCGTTAGGGTCTTCATCCTTTTTAGGGCCACCCTTGATCAGGTCTTCGCGTTTGATGCCCAGCCACATGGCAATGGCAGCCGCCACAAAGACCGAGGAGTAAATACCGAACAAGATACCGATGGTGAGCGCCAGTGCAAAGTAGTGCAGCGTAGCCCCGCCAAACAGCAACATGGACACCACCATCAACTGGGTTGAACCGTGCGTGATGATGGTGCGGCTGATGGTGGAGGTGATGGCGCTGTCGATGATCTCCTGCGAGTTCATCTTGCGATAGCGTCGGAAATTCTCCCGGATGCGGTCAAAAATCACCACCGACTCGTTCACCGAGTAGCCCAGCACGGCCAGTACGGCGGCCAGCACGGCCAGGGAAAACTCCCACTGGAAAAAAGCGAAGAATCCCAAAATGATGACGACATCATGCAAATTGGCAATGATGGCCGCCACAGCGAATTTCCACTCAAATCGCAAGGCCAGGTAAATCATGATGCCCCCGATGACAAAGGCCAGCGCCTTGATGCCGTCGATGGCCAATTCATCGCCCACCTGGGGACCCACAAACTCGATGCGGCGCATGGTAGCGCCCGAATCAGCCACTTTGAGGGCCGCCATCACGCGATCTCCCTGCTGCGCAGAGCTCACGCCCTTTTGCACAGGCAGGCGGATCAATACGTCTCGTGCAGTGCCAAAGTTCTGCACCTGCACATCATTGATGCCAAGGGAGGTCACCGTGCTGCGCACTGAATTCAGATCTGCCGGCTGGGAGTAGCTAACCTCCATCAGGGTGCCGCCGGTGAACTCGACAGACAAGTGCAAACCGCGCGAAAACAAGAAAAATACAGCCGCAGCGAAGGTCAGAAAAGAAACCGCGTTGAGAATGAGCGCATGCCGCATGAACGGGATATCGCGTTTGATCCTAAAAAATTCCATGGCGAGTCTCCCTTAATTTGGTTTGATTTCAGTGCCGGACTCAGGACGCCAGATGGTTCCGATGGACACGCTTTTGAGCTTCTTCTGACGACCGTACCACAAGTTGACCAAGCCCCGGGAGAAAAACACGCTGGAGAACATGCTGGTGAGAATGCCCAACACGTGCACCACGGCAAAACCGCGCACCGGCCCCGATCCAAAAGCCAGCAAGGCCATACCGGCAATCAGGGTGGTGATGTTGGAGTCCAGAATGGTGGCCCACGCCCGATCGTAGCCGGTATGGATGGCAGCTTGCGGTGACGCGCCGCTTCGCAACTCTTCGCGCACACGTTCATTGATCAGCA
>CAZBKX010000091.1:0-4553 GCA_964492535.1 uncultured Rhodoferax sp.
GGCAGGTAGCCCACGCGCAGTTCGGCAATGGTGGGATGCACGTCGCCATAGCCGCGCATGTTGGAGTACGCAATGGCCAGCAGTGAACCGGTTTCAGCCCGTGCCATGGTGGCGAGCGCCGCCGAGCGCGGCACCGGGAACACCAGCGGCTCGCGCGTGATGTCAAAAGCTTCCACACTGCGGCTTGCCAGTGGTGGTAGTAAGCCGTCGGCGCGCAGGGCATCGAGCACCTTGGGAAAGGTGTCGGGCAGGTCCGTGTCGGGCTGCGCTTGCCGAAAGCGCTTGGCGACATCGCGAAACGCCTGTGGCGATTCATCGGCCAGATCCATGCGCATCAGGCGCAGCGCGTAGTCGTAGGTGGCCCCCAGCATCTGACCACCAGGGATGTCCTTGAAAGCCGATGAGATGCGGCGGATCAGGCGCATGTGGCTGGTGTCTTGCACCGGCATCTCCAGCAGCCGTGGCTTGGTGGAACGGTAAGCGCGCAGGGCAAACGCCGCTTCCAGCGTGTCACCTTGCATTTGCTTGATGGCGAGTGCTGCCAGACGCGGGTGGTACAAGCCGCCCTCGGACACCACGCGCGAGGTCAGCAGGCGCAACTGGTGCTCGATGGTCGACAAAGTCAATGGCGATCCGGCATCGCCCTCGGCGGTGCGCAAGGCTTCTGCGGCTGCGTGCGAGCCTTCAATGGCCCGACCGCCACCCTTGATGGCTACATAGCCCATGCTGTTTCTCCTTGTGAAGCGATTGCTGCGGTGCTGCTAGTGGCTACGGTGGTTCTGGGTAATGCAACGACGCGGGTTTCATCCATCAGAATCAGGTCCACACCCAGCGGGAAACCTTCGTTCCAGACTTGGCGGCGCACCAGCCAGGCCGGGTCCAGACCGGCGATGGCCAGTGTTTGGGTGGTGGCTATGCCGGGGCCTGTGAGATGCCAGCACGCGCCTTTGCCAAGGGAGGTCACTTTCAGCAAAATCGTCGCGCTCTGCTCAGGTGACTCCAGCGTGCCCAGGCTGGGCTCGAAGATCGGGGGCAAGCGGCCAGCGGCCACAATGAATTGCGCGCGCTCAGGCCCTGCCATACGGGCTTGCAGACGTTGGCGTGTCAAGTCATTCAGCAGGTTTTGCGGGTCAGCCAGCGTGGCCTCCCGGTCGACCAGCGTGGCCAGGGTTTGCGTCAAGGCATCACCTTCGGTCATGGTCTCAATGCGACCAGGGAAGCTGAAGGCGCGCAACAACTGGCGAAAAACGGTTTGTTGGCGGGGTGCGCTCCAGGCCTGAAGGTCTGCACTCATGCGTTCATTCATCATCGTTTTCCTCCTCGGTGGTACCCAGCAGCGAAAAGTCAACACGCGTGCTGGACAACAAGGCGCGACGCTGCGCAGTTTGTTCGGCCAGACGTGCTGCGCCGGTCGTCAGCAAAGCCTGCGCTTCTTCATGACCAGACAGTTGGGCTGCCAATACGGCATCCAGCACGGCAATGGCGCGTGCTAGGCGGGCACGGTCATCCAGCAATTGCGCGGCACCTTCAACGGATGCGCCGCCTGCGGTGGTCACGCGGACGTGCGCAATGGCCAGTGGCACCTCGCCGGGGTAGTAAGCATCGCCTTGGGCGCTGTCGCGCAGTTTGAGCAAGGCCAGGCCCGATTGGGGCAGCTGGATGTCTTCCACCTGGTGCTGTTGGCACAGGCTGCGCGCCAGCACGCGCACGGACTCAGCTGGGCAAGCCAGTAATAGCTGCGGCCATTGGGCGCGCCCATGCGCCACACCCGTGGGGGACAAAGAAGGCATCATGCACAGACTCCTTGTTTTAGACAATTGATAGAGATATCTAGACAATGGAAGATCGGGAATCGGGTCGTCATAGTCGTAAGCCGCCCTCAGATCAACTTGGCGCGCAGTCGGGCCGAAAACTGGTCCAACAAGAACACCGCAATGAAGATGGCCAGCAAGATGGTGGCGACATGCCCGTACTGAAACATGTCAAAGCGACCTTTGAGCTCTTGCCCGATTCCGCCGGCACCCACCAGGCCAATGACCGTGGCCATGCGCAGGTTGCGGTCCAGGATGTACATGGAGTAAGCGATGTACTGCGGCAAGACCTGAGGAATGACCCCATACCACAGCGTTTTGAGCTTGCCCGCGCCAATGGCTTCGAGTGCTTCCTGAGGTTTTTTGTCGGCATTCTCGATGTCCTCTGCGTAAAACTTGCCCAGAAAACCTGCGGCATGCAGGCCTAGCGCCAACACCCCCGCAATAGGACCAAAGCCATAGGCCAGCACCAAAAACAGCGCCACGATCAGCTCGGGTGCCGAGCGCAACAGGCTGATGGTGCCGCGCGCCATGGTGTAGGTGGTGCCGTTGGGGCTGTAGTTGCGCGCTGCAAAGTAGGCGAGTGGTGCAGACACCAGGATGGACAGAAGCGTGCCCCAAATGGCGATCTCGAAGGTCTCGATCATCTTGATGAACACTGTCCAGAGGTAGCCCACGGGCTGGACGAGGTACTCAAGCCGCTCGGTCTCTGTTTCCATTTGAAGCGTTTGCGGGTTGAGTCGCTGTTCGGTGCGCTCCTGCACTTCAATGTAGGAAAACCAGGGCAAATGATTCTTGTCCAGATTGGGCAAGCGGGCCACTTCTTCCTTTTCACCCGCAACCGGGGGCCACATGGATTGGCCAACGCGAGACAGCCCGCGCACCACCTGGGAGTCATCCACCACGCCTACCAGGTTGCCCACAGCCTGTGCGCTCATGACCACCATCTTGTCCATTTCAGTGCGGTGGCCGGTGAAGAGTATGACGACCAGCAAGGCCAGAACGATGAGCACATGGCGCGCGGTGTAGGGTGCGTCCAGCTGCCAATGCAGCGCTGTGCCCGCTGCGGGCACGGGTATCGGTTTCATGTTCATATTGGGTTCTCAGGCCAGGGCCGGCTCTATGACTGGGGGTGCGTGCGCGGCGTTGGACGATTCGTCAGTCACCTGCGTTGGCTGGTCTTCCCATTGCGCACCGTGGTAGAGGGCCCGCACACGCTCATCGGTAAATTCGGCGGGCGTGCCGTCAAACACCACCTGGCCGTCGCGCATGCCAACGATGCGGTCGCCAAACTCGCGCGCCAGGTCAATCTGGTGCAGGCTGCACAGCACGGTCGTACCACGCTCACGGGCTGCATCGCGGATCAGTGTGAGGATGTCGCGTGAAATTTTGGGGTCCAGGCTCGCCACGGGTTCGTCGGCCAACACCACTTCGGGGTCAAGCATGAAGGCGCGGGCAATACCTACGCGTTGTTGTTGTCCGCCAGACAGGTCGCCCGCGCGGCGTTGCAAATGGGCGGGGCTCAGGCCCACACCGTTCAGCAATTGGCAGGCTTTGGCCCGGTGTTCAGGCCGGAACCAGCCCAGCAGCGCACGCACCGTGGGCACCACCGGCAACAGGCCCGCCAACACATTACCGGCCACACTCATGCGGTTGGTCAGGTTGAAGTGCTGATGAATCATGGCCACGCGCTGGCGCAGGGCCCGTTCGCTGGACGCAGACAATTCCACGCCATCAATACTGACGCTACCCTGCGTGGGCTTCATCAAACCATTGACTGCGCGCAACAGCGTCGATTTGCCGGCGCCCGAGGGGCCCAGAATGACGCAGAACTGGCCGTGCGGGATATCCAGCGACACATTGGTGACCGCCTGGGTGCCGTCAGGCCAAGTTTTAGAAAGAGCTTTGAATCGGATCATGACCGTTCTCCGGTTGAGAACCATGCGGGGCCGTAACCCCGCACAGTCAAGTTGTGAAAACGGGGCTTAGCGCGCGCTGGCCTTTTTCATGATGTCGGTCTTGACCTGATCGGTCACCAGATCAAACATCTTGCCGGCGTTGGCCATGTCCTGCTCGCTGACCTTGGCGGTGTAACTGTCAACCTTGCCACCGCCGTAGCCACGAATCTGGTCTTTGGTGATGCCGGGCAATTTGTCCACATTGTTGAAAGCATCGCGCAGCTTGGCCTTGATGGCATCGGACACCTTGGGGTGAACGGCAATCGGCGGATACGGAATGGGTGCGCTCTTGACCACGACCTTGACCTTCGCCGGGTCGATGGCCTTGGCGTTGACTGCTTTCTCGAAGGAGTCAAATGAAGCACCGCCAGCATCGACCAAACCTTCAGCCAAAGCCTTGAGTACGTTGGCATGGCTACCGGCCATGTTGATGCTGCCCGCATCGCGTGCCGGGCTGACACCTGCGGCCAGCATCATGGCGACGGGCACGTTGAAGCTTGAGGTGGAGTTGACATCACCCAGCGCAATCTTCTTGCCCTTCAGATCGCCAATGCTGCTGATACCGGCATCGTTACGGGCGAAGATTCCGGAGTAATAGACAGACTCACCATGACGCACGGCAAGCGCCAACAATTCTGCGCACCCACGGCCTTTGGCCTGCAAGTAGCTGGCTGGACCGTACCAGGCAATGTCAGCAGCGCCACTGCACATGGCCTCGACCACCGTGCCATAGCTCTGCCCCACCTTGATGTCAAACACCAGTCCAGTGGACTTGCCAATGGCC
>CAZBKX010000092.1:0-2261 GCA_964492535.1 uncultured Rhodoferax sp.
CGTTCGCGGTCCAGCGGGTAGCTGGTGCCGGCCAAGGCTGCAGCGCCCAGCGGCAGGCGGTTGACCCGGCGACGCACGTCAAGCATGCGCTCGGCGTCTCTGGAGAACATCTCCACATAAGCCAGCATGTGGTGGCCAAAGCTGATGGGCTGCGCCACCTGCAAGTGGGTGAAGCCGGGCAGGATGACCTCGACGTTTTTCTCGGCTACTTCAATCAGCGAGGTTTGCAGATCAGTGAGCAGGGCGCTGATCAGGTCAATCTCGCCGCGCAGCCACAGGCGCACATCTGTGGCGACCTGGTCATTGCGCGAGCGCCCTGTGTGCAGGCGTTTGCCAGCATCGCCCACCAGCTGGGTCAGGCGTGCCTCGATGTTCAGATGCACGTCTTCCAGGTCCAGCTTCCACTCAAAGGCGCCCGATTCGATCTCGGCAGTGATCGTGGCCATGCCACCTTTGATGGCCTGATGGTCGGCATCCAGGATGATTTTTTGGGCCGCCAGCATGTCGGCGTGAGCGAGCGATCCGGCAATATCGGCCTGCCACAGCCGCTTGTCAAAAAACACGCTGGAGGTGTAGCGCTTGACCAGATCACTCATGGGCTCGGAGAACAGGGCAGACCAGGCTTCTGATTTTTTATCGAATTGGTTGTGTGACATGGTGTTGTGTGCAGGCA
Organism: uncultured Rhodoferax sp.; assembly: GCA_964492535.1. Lineage (GTDB taxonomy): Bacteria > Pseudomonadota > Gammaproteobacteria > Burkholderiales > Burkholderiaceae_C > Rhodoferax. The sequence continues at coordinate 674 of CAZBKX010000092.1, forward strand.
CAGGAATGTGCCGGGGGTGAGGAGAAAAGCAAGGGATCATCAATAATCGGGTGCGTGGTGAGCTTGATCTCGACTGCGCACAATTTTCAATGAAAGACACCCAAATTTTATCGGCCTTCCAGGACCTGGCGCCAGAACAGCCGCCAGCGGTGCCACCGCCTCGTCTGGTGTTTGACGCCTGCCACGTGGGCGTGGTGCTGCGGGCGGTTCTTTTTGTCGAGGCCGTGGTGGCGGTGGGCGCCATGTTTGGGGCGGCTGGGTTCATGGACTGGCTGGGCCGACTGTCTTTGCTCACCGGGGGCGCACTGCCTGCCACGCTGGTGTGGTTGCTGTCAGCGTGCAGCTTGAAAAAGCTGCTGGCGCGCCTCACCCCGCCCCTGCAGCAACTGGCCGGCGTGGGACTGGGCGCCTTGTCGGGGCTATACAGCTGCGGCGTTTTGTTTGCGGCGGGTTTGCTTGACCCAGCCCCCTGGGTTGCCTGCGCCTTCAGCGGCGCCCTCTTGTCCGCCGCGCTGGTGGCTGCGCTGGTTTTGCGGGCTCGGGGGCAAACGCCCGCCGCCACTGCTGCGCGCCTGAGCGAACTGCAGGCCCGCATTCGTCCCCATTTTTTGTTCAATACCCTCAACAGCGCGATTGCTCTGGTGCGTGCCGAGCCTGCCAAAGCCGAGACCCTGCTCGAAGACCTGAGCGATCTGTTTCGCCACGCGCTGATGGAGCAGGGCGAGTTTGTCACCCTCGCCGACGAGGTGGCGCTGGCTGAGCGCTACCTGGCGATCGAACAAGTGCGCTTTGGCGAGCGCCTGCAAGTGGAATGGGCGCTTGACCCCAGCGCCTCGGCCGCCCGCCTGCCGCCGCTGCTCTTGCAGCCACTGGTAGAAAACGCGGTGCAGCACGGCGTGGAACCCAGCCCTCGGGGCGCCACCCTCAAGATATCGACCCAGCGAAGGGGCTCCAGCGTGGTCATCAAGGTCACCAACACCGTGCCGAGCGGTCCTGGCGCGCCCGGCAACGGCCTGGCGCTGGACAATGTGCGTGACCGTCTGCACCTGCTGCACGACGTGCAGGGCCACTTTCAGGCGGTCCTCAAAGATGGCGTGTTTCAGGTCAGGATTCAGGTGCCGATATGAGTCCCATGGCGGTGATTTCATGCGTTTGAAGGTGTTGATCGTGGACGACGAAGCGCTGGCGCGCTCGCGCCTGAGAACCCTGCTGGGCGAGTGCGCCGAGCCGGCTGTGAGTATTGAGGGCGAGGTCGACAATGCGGCGAAGGCCATGGCCCACGTGCAGCACCACCCGGTGGATGTGGTCCTGGTCGATATTCACATGCCTGGCGCCGATGGGCTCACCTTGGCCCGGGCCCTTCAGGCGCTGCCTGACCCCCCGGTTGTGGTGTTTGTCACGGCCTATGCAGAGCACGCCGTGCAGGCGTTTGAGCTGGACGCAGCGGACTACCTCACCAAGCCCGTGCGCCTGGCCCGCTTGCAGGCTTCGCTACAAAAAATAGAGCGATTGGCGCAATATAAACGCCGGCTAGAGCCCGATTTGGCTGAAGAAGTGATGGTGATTCATGAACGCGGCCGCACCGAGC
>CAZBKX010000093.1:0-8712 GCA_964492535.1 uncultured Rhodoferax sp.
TCTGCAGAGCCCGCCGCAGGCCGCCAAGGTGGCCGAGCAGATCCTCACGCTGTTGTCCCACCCGTTTCAGATCAGTGGCACTGAGTGCTTCATTGGCACCAGCATCGGCGTGACTGTGTTTCCCGCCGACGGTGCCACGGCAGAACAGCTGCTCAAGCACGCCGACATTGCCATGTACCGGGCCAAGGCCGCTGGGCGGGGCCGGTTTGTCTTTTTTGAGGACAGCATGAATGTGGAGCAACGCGAGCGTGCTGTGATGGAGCGCGAATTGCACCTGGCGATCGAGCGCAACCAACTCTCTGTTCATTACCAGCCGCGCATCGCCCTGAAAGATGGCCGCTTCCTGGGCGCTGAAGCGCTGTTGCGGTGGCACCATCCAGAGTTGGGTTGGGTGTCGCCCGCGCGGTTCATCCCCCTCGCCGAGGACGTCGGACTGGTCGACGAGATCGGGCCTTGGGTGCTGCGGCATGTGTGCGCGCAACTGGCCCTGTGGCAAGGCGAAGGTTACGCCGTGGGTTCAGTGTCGGTCAATGTTTCGGGTCGACAGTTCAAATCCGGTAATCTGTTCGCCCAGGCGCAGCATGCGATCAAATCCACCGGGCTGGAGCCGCACACACTGGAGCTTGAGGTGACGGAAGGCGTTTTGATCGACGACGTCGAGTCCGTCATTGATGTGCTGGGTAGGCTCAAGCAGATCGGCGTGTCGGTGGCACTGGACGACTTCGGTACCGGCTACTCATCCATGACCTATCTCCGGCGCTTGCCCATCGACGTGTTGAAGATTGACCAGTCTTTTGTAAGGGACCTGGTCGAGGATGAGGGTGCCCGCAGTATTGTTCAGGCCATCATTGCCATGGCACATGCCTTGCAACAAAAAGTTGTGGCCGAGGGAGTGGAGACGCTGGCCCAAGCCGATCTGTTGCGAGCTTGGGGTTGTGATGAGGCTCAGGGCTATTACTTCAGCCGCCCAGTCCCGGCCGCCGCACTGGAAGCGTTGATGACCAGGACCCTGCACCCGCAAGAGGTAGCCGGCGCAATCGTCAGGACATGACGTTCGGCCAGCCTGCTCAAAAAAACCGGAACGCCAGCGGTATCAGCAGCGAGGCCAGTATCACCTGCAGCCCCAGCGCCAGCCCGGCGTAGGCGCCGGCATCGGCATTCACCTGCAGGGCGCGCGCCGCGCCGATGCCGTGTGCAGCGGTGCCCAGGGCAAAACCGCGCGCCATCCAGCCAGCCGGATCGGTCCCAACCTGGAGTGCATCAAACAGGTATTTTCCACTCAGCGCCCCCACCATGCCGGTGATCACGGCAAACACCGCCGCCAGCGCGGGGATGCCGCCAATTTTGTCGGCAATGCCCATGGCCACTGGCGCGGTGACCGATTTGGGCGCCAGCGACAGCACCACGTCGGCTGGCAGACCTACAGCCCAACCCAGCAACAGGGCCGAACCGCTCGCCGCCACGCCGCCCGCCAGCGCAGCGACCAGCAGGGCGCGCCAGCGCTGGCGCAGCGCCAGTCGGCGCTCCCACAAGGGCCAGGCCAGCGCCACCACCGCCGGGCCCAGCAGAAAATGAATGAACTGCGCACCGGCAAAATAAGTGGGGTAAGTCACGCCCGTGCCCAACAGCGCCGCGGCAATGAGCACCACGGTCCATAGCACCGGATTGGCCCAGGGCGCCTGCTTCAACTGCACATAGGCGGCCTGTACCAGCACATACACCACCAGGGTGGCGGTCAGGCCAAACAACGGCGTGCTTGAGAGGTAGACCCAGAGTTCCACGAATTTAGGCATCGCGCTCCTCCTTGAACAGGCGCAAGACCAGGGCCGTTACCACCAGACCGATCCAGGTGGACAGCACAATCACCAGGAGCATGCGCCCACCGAATTGGCCTACCAGCCCCAGATGGGTCATGACCCCCACGCCCACCGGCACAAACAGCAGCGAGAGGTGCGACAGCAGGAAGTTGGCACAAGCCGCCACCGGTTCGCGCACCATTGGCACATGCAGGGCCAGCAGCAACAAAACCATGCCGATGACCGGGCCGGGAAAGGGCAGCGAGAAGCCGCGCGAGAGCAGTTCGCCCACCGACTGCAGGGCCAGAAGCCAGGCCAGACCGCGCAGCCCGTTCATGGTGTCTTGCGAGTCAAGCTGCCAGACCCTAGAAACGGGGCAGGTCAGGGTGTTTGATCTGTCCGCCCCGCACCAGCATGCGGCCGTACTCGGCGCAGCGCTGCAAGGTGGGTATGACCTTGCCGGGGTTGAGCAAGCCCTTGGGGTCAAATGCCCGCTTCACGCCAAACATCTGCTCGTTCTCGGCCGCGCTGAACTGCACGCACATGGAATTGAGTTTTTCCACGCCCACGCCGTGCTCGCCGGTGACGGTGCCGCCCATGGCCACACTGGTTTCCAGGATGTCGGCGCCAAACAACTCGCAGCGGTGCAGCTGATCGGCGTCATTGGCATCAAACAAAATCAGGGGGTGCAGGTTGCCGTCGCCCGCATGGAAGACATTGGCGCAACGCAGCTGGTATTTTTTCTCCATCTCCTGAATCGCCAGCAGCATGTCGGCCAGGCGCTTGCGGGGAATGGTGGAGTCCATGCACATGTAGTCCGGGCTGATCCGGCCACTGGCGGGGAATGCATTTTTGCGCCCGCTCCAGAACTTCAGCCGCTCGGTCTCGTCCCTGCTCACGGCAATGGCGGTGGCTCCATGCAGGCGCAGCACCTCGCTCATGCGGTCAATTTCTTCCTCGACTTCTTCCAATGTGCCATCGCTCTCGCACAGCAAAATGGCTTCGGCGTTCAGGTCATAGCCCGCATGCACATAGTCTTCCACCGCTGCTGTCATGGGCTTGTCCATCATCTCCAGCCCGGCCGGAATGATGCCGGCGGCAATGACGGCGGCCACGGCATCACCCGCTTTGCGGATGTCGTCGAAGCTGGCCATGATGCAGCGCGCCAGTTGCGGCTTGGGGATCAGCTTGACAGTGACCTCGGTGGTGACCGCCAGCATGCCCTCGGAGCCAATCACGATGCTCATCAGGTCATAGCCAGGCGAATCGAGGGCGTCGGAGCCCAACTCGATAGCCTCACCTTCCATCGTGAAGCCTTTGATCTTGACGATGTTGTGCAGCGTCAGGCCGTATTTCAGGCAATGCACACCGCCCGAGTTTTCGGCCACGTTGCCGCCGATGGTGCAGGCGATCTGGCTGGAGGGGTCGGGCGCGTAATACAACCCATGGCGGGCAGCTGCCTCGCTGATGGCGAGGTTGCGCACGCCGCACTGCACCACCGCCGTGCGGCTGACCGGGTCAACGGTGACAATCTTGTTAAATTTAGCCAGTGACAGCGTGACGCCCAAGGCGTGCGGCATGGCGCCGCCTGACAGTCCCGTGCCCGCACCGCGGGCCACCACGGGCACATTGAGCGCGTGGCAGGTTCGCAGCACCGCTTGCACCTGCTCGGGCGTCTCAGGCAAGGCCACGACCAGCGGGCGCTGGCGGTAAGCGGTCAGGCCGTCGCATTCATAGGGCGTGGTGTCCTCCAGATTCCAGAGCAGGGCGTGCGCCGGGACGCAAGCCTTGAGCCCCGCGACAACCTGGGCCTGGCGCTCGGCTCGGTGGAGCATGTCTTGCTGTTCGGGAGACTGGGGTGCGTTCATGGTGGATTCCAGAAAGAACTAAATTGGACGTTGAACTTTAGCGTCAAGCCGCGGCGCCCGGCGTGACAATTTTTATAAACCTGCGTGAAAACAAGTATTGCTATTAAATATATAGCTTTAAAGCATTTGGATATGCCGGCTGGAGCCTGTTTTTACTTAAAAATATCAAAAAACGCTCTTTTTAAGCCAGTCGGCAAAGGCTGCGCACTCCCAGCGGTCCATCATGCCGGTGCGCCAGCACAGGTAATGCGCGTGGGGGCTGGCGACATGGCCGCCAAAGACGGCGTTGCTGCCCAGGCGAACCAGTGAGCCATGCTCCAGCCAGGGCGCGCCCAGTTTGAGCCGCACCAGGGCCACGCCCATGCCGGCGGCGGCAGCATCGCACATCAGGCCGATGTCGTTGAACTGCGAGCCGTCCACCGGCTCGGGCCAATCCAGGCCTTGGGCGGCAAACCAGGTGCGCCAGGGTTCCAGCGGGCTGCGCAGGAGCGATTCACCTTCCAGGTCTTCGGCCGCCACAAATGGCCCGTGTTCGCGCACATAGGCGGGCGAGGCCAACGGGGTGACCTCGTCCTTGAACAGGCAGATGTGCTCCACGTCGGCATAGCGACCGGTGCCAAAACGAATCATCAGGTCAGCGTCTTCGGCCACCACGTCGAGCAGCGGAATCGACACTTGCAACGTCAGTTCGATCTCGGGGTAGGCCTCGGTGAACTGGCGCAAGCGCGGGATCAGGATGGAGCGTGAAAACGTCGGCGTCACTGCCAGGCGCAGCTTGCGCTTGCCGGGTGCCGCCGCCGAGCTGGGGAATTTTTGCAGCATGGCCAGGCCGTCCCGCACATGCGCGAGGTATTCGATGCCCTCCACCGTAAGCGAGAAGTCAGCGCGGCCGAACAGCTTGGTGCCGATGATTTGTTCCAGTTGTTTGACCCGGTGGCTCACGGCGCTGGGGGTCACGCAGAGTTCTTCAGAGGTTTGCGTGACGCTGCGCAAGCGAGCCAGAGCCTCAAAGGTCAACAGGCACTGGATGGGGGGAATGCGGGCAGCGGTCATGGGGAGGCTTGGTGGGGTGGACGGGGGTACTCAGGCGCCGAGGTAGCGCTTTTCCAGATGCGCCCTGAAGTGAGCCGGGTTCAAGGCTTCCCCAGTGGCGCGTTTAATCAGTTCAGGGGTTTCCCAGCGGCTGGCCTGGCGCCATATGTTTTGCTCCAGCCAGTCAAAGATCGGCGAGAGCTGCCCGGCTGCAACTTGGGTATCCAGGTCGGGGTGGGCCTGGCGAATGCTGGCAAAGTATTGCGCGGCGTACATGGCGCCCAGGGTGTAGCTCGGAAAGTAGCCAAAACTGCCCCCGGTCCAATGGATGTCCTGCAGGCAGCCGTTTTGGTAGTTGCCCCGCGTGTCCACGCCCAGGTAGTGCATCATTTTCTCGTCCCACAGCGCGGGAATGTCCTCGGCCTCAATGTCGCCCTCCATCAGGGCGCGCTCAATCTCATAGCGCAGGATCACATGGGCAGGGTAGGTCAACTCGTCGGCGTCCACGCGAATGAAGCCGGGGTTGACCCGGGTGTACAGCCGGGCCAGGTTGGCCGGATCAAAGGCGGGCTGGTCGCCCAGGTGTTTTTTGACCAAGGGAGAGATCAGCGCCAAAAAGCCCGGGCTGCGGCCCAGTTGCATCTCAAACGACAGGCTTTGGCTCTCATGAATCCCCATGGATCGGGCCCGGCCCACAGGCAGGTGGGCTGTCTCGCGCGGCAGACGCTGCTCATAGCGGGCGTGCCCGGTCTCGTGAACAATGCCCATCATGCTGCGCATGAAATCGTCGTCGCTGTAGCGCGTGGTGATGCGCACATCTTGCGCCACGCCGCCACAAAAAGGGTGGGTCGAGATGTCGAGCCGGCCCGCCGAGAAATCAAAGCCCAGCAAACCCATGATCTCCGTCCCCAACGCGCGCTGGCTCTCGGTGGAGAAGGGGCCTTGCCCCTGAATGACCGGCTCATCCGCCTGGCGGTCACGCACCTGGGCAATCAACCCGGGCAGCCAGGTCTTGACCTGACCGAAGATGGCGTCGATGTCCGCACTGCGCGTGCCAGGCTCGTACTTGCCCATCAAGGCGTCATAAGGGCTGACGCCCTGGGCCTGCGACAGGGTGTGGGCTTCTTCACGCGCCAGGGTCACCACCGCCCGAAAGTTGGCTAAAAAGCCGGGCCAGTCATTGGCCTTGCGCTGCGTGCGCCACGCATGCTCGCACCGGGACCCTGCCAGACTTTGGGCCTCCACCAGGCGGGCGGGCAGCAAGTTGGCCGGCTCCCAGTCGCGCCGCATCTCGTGCAGGCTGGCGCGCTGGCCGTCATCCAGTTTTTCATTGCCAGCCTTCGTCATTAGGGCGGGCAGGGTCGGGTCGGTGAGCGTCTGGTGCATCAGCAATTGAAGCTCCGCCAGCGCCGCCCCGCGGGCCTCGTTGCCGCCGGGCGGCATCATGGCCGCCTGGTCCCAGCCCATGAAGGCACCCAGGTGCTGGTAGCGGTACAGGCGTGTGAACACGGTGGTCAAGGCGGAATAGGCGGGAAGCGTCATGAAGGAGGTGCCTGACTGAAAAAGGCTTGAATTGGTGCGGAATTGTTACACCGCATGCGCCGAGAAGCGATGGGTACAATCCCGCCCATTCTCAACTCCGCAAGCCATGTATGTCCGACCGTCTTGCCGTGCTGCCCCAATATATTCTGCCCAAGCAGGCCCTGACCGTTCTGGCAGGCTGGGTGGCAGCCGCCCGCGGTGGAGCATTCACGACCGCGTTGATCAGGTGGTTTGTGAAGCGCTACAACGTAAACATGGCCGAGGCCGCCAACCCTGACGTGGCCAGCTACCCCACCTTCAATCAGTTTTTTACCCGTGCACTGCAAGGAGGTGCCCGGCCCCTGGCCCGTGCCGACCTGATTTGCCCGGTGGATGGCGCCATCAGTCAGTTTGGCCCGATCCAGGGCAACCAGATCTTTCAGGCCAAAGGGCACAGTTATTCCAGCACCGCGCTGGTCGGTGGCGACGCAGAGTTGGCGGCCCGGTTTGACGATGGCAGTTTTGCTACCCTGTACTTGAGTCCCCGGGATTACCACCGCATCCACATGCCCTGCGAGGGGCGACTGACCCGCATGATTTACGTGCCGGGCGCGCTGTTTTCAGTTAACCCCACCACCGCCCGGGGTGTGCCGGGATTGTTTGCGCGCAATGAGCGGGTGGTCTGTGTGTTTGAGTCAGCGCGGGGCCCGTTTGTACTGGTGCTGGTGGGCGCCACCATCGTGGGCAGCATGACCACGGTTTGGCATGGTGTGGTGAATCCGCCGCGCGCCAGCCAAGTGCGCGAGTGGCACTATGACGTGCCCACCGCCTTGCGTCAAGGCGAGGAAATGGGCCGCTTTTTGCTGGGGTCCACGGTGGTCATGCTGTTCCCCAAAGGCCCGCTGGCGTTCAACCCTGCATGGGGGCCGGGGCGCGCCATTCGGCTCGGTGAGGCCATGGCCGATTGCTCTTGACAAACAAGAGCAAACCCGGCCGCTCGCATGTTGGCGCCATATGAAGTGGACGATGGCGCTTTGACGGCGGCGCAGTTTGATCAAATCAAACAGCAAGTGCTGAAAGGCAAAAATTGCTCGGTGCGAACCCAACTGTTGATTGTTGGCAACGAGCTAGAAACCAGACCCGAGAGCACAAGACGCTCTTCTGGACGCCACGCCACAGGGGCTATGCCGCGCTGACGGCTAAGACGCGCTTGGTGCTACCGGCGATGAACTTTGACTCGATAGAGAGGCGAAATCCTCCGCTTGGCTTTTGCTGCTTGCCGCTGAACGCGAAGTGGCGCCAAAGGCGTTTCAAGTGTCTGATTCAAAAAGCGTGGATTGGAGAGCTCTGCAACTGCCTTTGCCATCGCTGTGAAGGTGACTTCTCTTTGCGAAGGACTTCAACAGACCCATTGCTGTCAGCCAAGTTGCCGAACTGCCATATCAAAAGCTGACATTGACATCGGCAGATAGTCGCAGCACTTCCACCCGAATACGTGAGTTGGCAGTACTCCCCGCATCTGCAAGCAGGACTGCATTACTATGAAGTCGGTCGCAGACGCGCTTAAGTTCCACCAAAAGCATCATCGGTAACCGCCTTCAACCTCGGGATTTCAGATTCCGGCAGAATCCTCTGCTGCTTCGACGAAACGGACGAAATGAGCAATAGCATCAATTTTGGCTACGCTCGGTCCGTTCAAGCCACTGCCGTACTTTGGGTCGTAATTTTGGCAAAAAGCCGCAGCGAGCCGGTATCCATCGGTAGCTGACCCGGGTCTAAAAAGACAGATGCGTATCGCATCTTCAATTAGAAACAGGCTCCAATTATTAATGATGCGAACCGGACCCCATTGTTGTTTTCGGTACTCGGATTGAAATTCGCGAAGTCGGTGATACAACTTTTCCGCAGCACTTCTATCCAACCTTGGATCGTACATTTCCAACGCTTTCAACAGCTCGCGAGCCTCGCGGAAAAGTGCAAGTGATTCATCAGAAATCTTGCCTTTGTTTGCCAACGCTTGCCTTGCAATAGACACAACAAATGAGGACAACCGCTTTGGGTCTTGTTCAAACCATTTTTTGAGCACAGTTAGCCGAGTCAACGATGTGGAGCCGGTCTCCTCAATGTCTCTTGTGATTTTTATGAGCTTGTCGGGGACAGTGGTGCGCATGTTCGCCTAGAAAAACCCTCGGCGGAATGGCTTTTCCGCGTTAATGTAATCCTGCCATTCTCTCTCACGGTTGTTTGCACAACAGGCACGGTTTGTTTTTGTGGCGCACAAATCCAACGCTTGTGCAGGGACTCGCCGTTTCAAGGGACAATACGTTTCATGCGGTTGAAAAGCCGATCGGCCAATATTCCCAAAGCGTCTCGCGCCCGGCGCGGTCCACGGCATTGGTCAGCCGGCGCATAGAATCGTACGCAAACTGCTCGGTCAGCCCATCCGGATAGGTTGCGTGCGTGATCTGGCCGAACCCATCGCGCCCGTATTGCGC
>CAZBKX010000094.1:0-5791 GCA_964492535.1 uncultured Rhodoferax sp.
GACGCCGCTGCAGATGGCGCGCTTGACGGCCCTGGTGGCCAATGGTCAAGGCACAGGGCAGGAGGCCGCGCTCATGGCGGACATCACCCAGTCCGCCAAGAAGGTGTTCCCTGAGGTCGATAGCGCGCTGGCCCAAGCGCAAGACGGGGATACCGTGGCGGCTGTCTTGAGCCTGATGAACAGGGTGCGCCCTGCCGAGTTGGTGCTGCAGTCCAAAACGAACGAGCTGATTGAGCTGCAGAGAAAGCAGTCGGAGGTGGCCAGTGTCAGCGCGCAGAAGTTGCAAAGCGAGGCATTTCTGGTGGAGTCGGTTCTGGTTGTTTTTGCTCTGTTGCTGGGTGGCGTGATTGCCTGGCGAATCACCGTGAGCGTGACGGCCCCCATCGCGCGGGCGGTGGTGGTGGCCGAGCGGATCGCCATGGGCGATTTGTCGTCGCAGGTGGAGGTCAGGATTTTTGATGAGACGGGTCGCTTGTTGCAAGCGATTGTTTCGATGCAAGACCGTCTGAAGGATCTGGTGGGCGGCATTCGCCAGTCGGCTCACTCCATCAAGACGGCCAGCAGCGAGGTGGACTCTGGCAATCTGGACCTGAGTAGCCGCACGGAGGAAGCGGCGTCCAACCTGCAAGACACGGCGCAATCCATGGCACGCCTGAACAGCATCGTGTCGCAAACGGCCCAGTCGGCTCGGCGGGCCGATCAATTGGCGTCGTCGGCGGCCGAAGTGGCCGCCCGGGGCGGGTCGGTGGTCGCTGAGGTGGTGAACACCATGGGCGAAATCAATACCAGTTCCAAAAAAATATCGGACATCATTTCGGTCATTGACGGCATCGCCTTCCAGACCAATATTCTCGCCCTCAATGCGGCGGTAGAAGCCGCACGGGCCGGGGAGCAGGGGCGTGGTTTTGCGGTGGTGGCCTCCGAGGTGCGCACGCTGGCCGGGCGGTCTGCGCAGGCGGCCAAGGAAATCAAGATGCTCATCAATGCCAGCGTGGAGCGCGTGGAGCGCGGCACGCATCTGGTGGACGATGCGGGCAAGACCATGGGAGAAATCGTCAATTCCGTGCAACTGGTCAGCACCACCATTGCCGAGATCACCGCATCAACCGCCGAGCAAAGCGAGGGCCTGGATCGAATCAATGCCGCCATTTCTGCACTGGACGGTGTCACCCAGCAAAACTCGGCCTTGGTGGAAGAGGGCGCTGCCGCCGCGGAGAGCCTGAAGGAGCAGGCCAGCCAGCTGGACGATGCAGTCAGCGCGTTCAAGCTCGATCGCGGCAACCGGGCGCCTGCGCTGACCGCCGCCTGATAGCCTCAGTGCATGCAGTTGGGTCCTGTTAGCGTGTTTCACCGGGCTGGACACCCGCGCCGCGCACCTCCAGCCGGATCTCGTCGAGCACCTCACCCTGCTCATTGGTGAGTTGCACCACATGGCGCCCTGGCCACGGGAGCCACTGAGCCGCAGGACCTTGGGCGAACACCTTGCCATCCATCAACCAGCGCAGTTTGGTTCCTTCGGCGGTGAAGCGCACACGCTGACGGTTCGGGGGAATATCGGGGTCCAGGGCGATGAGGGTGCCGTTGGTGGGTGAGGTGATGCGTCCTTGGGGCTGCGGTGGGCTTTTCGATGGTGTTTTTAAGGTTTTCTGCCTTCTGGCCGGCGTATCTATTGCTCTTGAGTCTTCAGTTTTGATAGCAAAATTGGTCTGCTGCGTGCCATTCAAAAACCACTCCTGGCGCGCCGCTTCCGGCTCGCCAACCGGGTGCCTGGGCAGGGGCGTGGCGTCAAACCGCACGGCGGTTTGCACAAGTCCGCTTGGGGCCATTGGTGCGCGGCTAGCCTGCGACTGGTGCAGGTGGTTCATCATGGCCGCCCACACCGGGGCTGCGCCGGTGGTGCCGCTCACGTCCCGCATGGGCGCGCCGCTGGCGTTGCCCACCCACACGCCGACGGTGTAATGCTGGGACCAACCCACCGCCCAGTTGTCGCGCAGGTCTTTGCTGGTGCCGGTTTTCACAGCCGTCCAGAAGCGAGTGGCCAGCACACTGTCCAGGCCAAAGGTGGGCGCGCGGGCATTGGCGTCGCTCAGGATGTCGCCCACGATGAAGGCAGCGCGCGGGTCCAGCACCTGCACTGGTTTCATTCGGGTAAGCGCGGGGTTGGGGTAGGCGGTCAGTCGGGTGGGGCTTGTGCGCCCACCGTTGGCCAGGGCGCGGTAGGCATTGGTCAGGTGGAGCAGCGAGACCTCCGCGCTGCCCAGCGCCAGGCTGTAACCGTAGTAGCCGCCGCTTTCCTTGAGGGGCAGGCCCAGGTCGATCAGCTGGCGGTGAAAGGCATCGGGCGAGACCATGGTGAGCAGCCGCACGGCGGGTACGTTGAACGAGGACGCGAGCGCGGTGCGCGCGGACACCCAGCCTCTGAACTGGCGGTCGTAGTTTTGCGGGATATACAGGCCGCTGGCGGTCTGCAGTTGCGCCCCCGAGTCGTCGAGCAAGGAGGCCGCGGTGATGCGCTTTTCCGCCAACGCCTGGCCATACAGGAAGGGCTTGAGGGTGGAGCCCGGCTGGCGCAGCGCGGTGACACCGTCCACCTCGGCGGCTGCGCTCAAGCTGCCCGATGAGCCCACCCAGGCCAGCACCTCGCCAGAGGCGTTGTCCAGCGCCAGCAGCGCGCCGTCTTCTACTTGGCGACCGGCCAATTCCCGCAAGTGTTGCTGCAGCGTTTGCACGGCAAAGCGCTGCACGGGTGCCCGCAAGGTGGTGCGGATCACCGGCGCGCGCACGGGCTGGGTGAGTGCGCTGGTGCTATGGGTAGATGTAGCACGGGCAGCCAAGCGGGCGCTGACCAGTTGCTGCGCCACATGCGGCGCGATGCCGGCGCTGGCGGGGTAGTCCCGGCGCTGCAAGGCGGCGCTGGTGAACAGGTCCAGCGCCTCGCAATCGGCGGCGGTGCCTGTGGTCTGGCTGTTGAGTACCGCGCACGCACGCTGCACCACCTGCGCCACACTGGCATTGGGGGCGCGCACCAGGGCGGCGGTGATTGCGGCTTCGCGCTGGTCCAGCCCGTGGGGGGCTTTGCCAAAGAGCGTCTGGCTCAGGGCGTCAATGCCCACTATTTCTCCGCGCAGGGGCACCAGGTTCAGGTATGCCTCCAGAATCTGGTCTTTGCGCCAGTGGCGCTCCAGGGCTTGGGCCGACCAGGTTTGCCCAAGTTTTTGCATCACGCTGCGCCCGTCCGTGCCGCGCCGCAAGTCAGAGTCGAGCAGGCCGGCGAGTTGCATGGTGAGGGTGGAGGCGCCGCGCGTTTTGGTGTTCCACAGGTTGGCCCAAGCGGCGCTGCTGGCGGCCTGCCAGTCCACCCCGCTGTGCTCATAAAAACGCTTGTCCTCACTGAAAATGAGCGCCGTGCGCAGGGCAGGGGACACGTCCGCCAGCCCCACCCACTGTCCCCGGCGCACCGTGAAATCCGTGCGCAGGCGGTGCAGTACTTCGCCCTGGCGGTCGAGAATCAGGGTGTCAGAAGGCAAGAAGCTCTGCTTTACAGCCTCAAATGTGTCGCTGGCCGGCGTGCCATATGCCTGAGTTGCTATTAAAAATAAAACGAGTGTTTGGCAGACCCAAGGCGCATGCCAGGCGCGCTGGCTGAATGCCGGGTTGACGATGTGCGAGGCTGTTTTCATTTCACCGGGTTCTTGATCCACGCGCTGATGTCTGAAACCGCTTGGGCTTCCATGCCGATGAATCCGTGCCAATGTTTTGCCTCGCAGGGGGAGCCGCTGGGGTCTGCACCGCCTGACACCATCATCAATTTTTTGACCGGGCTGTGCGTCAAAGCCGCCAGCACAGCCGGAACCTCATGGGGCTGGCAAACGTCGCACGCGTCTTTGGCATGGTGATAAAGCAGCATGGGCAAGCGGATGCGGTCCAGGTTTTGTCGGGGCAAGGCCCCCGCTTTCTTGAAAGCAACAACGCTGGACGTGACGACGCCTCCGGCAAATTGATCATCCTGCGCATGGATGAGTGCAAACGCCGCGCTGATGCTCCCTCGGCTGGTGCCCACCGCCCACACCGGCGTGCTGGTTTTGGTTTTGACCCAGGCCAGGACTGCTTGAATGTCCTGCAAATGGGGCTGTGCGATGCGGTCCTCGTACTCCAATGCTTTCGAGTCGTTTGGGCGGCCAAAAATGGCCAGGTTGAACCCTTGAGCCGCCCAAAGCCGGGAGGTGCGCACCAGAAAGTTTTGGCTGGAGGGCCAGGCCTCTTCCACCTGGCCAAAGCCGCCGCCGCCAGGGAAAATCAGCAAGGTCGCCGTCGCGCCCTCGGTGGCGTGCCAAAAGACGCTGGTCTTGATGTCGGGACGGGTCGGCAAGTTGACCCGCTCACCGCTCCAGGCGGGTGCCACGGCGCTCAGGAGAAGAGCCGCCAGCCAGGGCCAGAGCCCCATAACCCAAGGTAACTTGTTCAAATACAGCATCGTTTTTTCCCGGAATAGCAAGCTCGGTGGATGCTACTCGCCTTCCGGCTGGCGTTGTGGTGCCAACAAAATCACCTCCGCGACACCGGCGCGCCAGCCCGGTGAGCGCGTCCCCGTAGACTGGTGGTTTTTGTACCCCTTCACGAAAGGATCAGCCCATGTCCAGCGCGCAGCCCTTGTTCCAACCGTTCAGTTTCAAGGGTCTTCACCTGCCCAATCGCATCGTCATGGCGCCCATGACCCGCTCGTTTTCACCGGGTGGCGTGCCCACCGAGGCCGTGGCCGAGTATTACCGGGCGCGTGCCAGCGCGGCCGTGGGTTTGATCGTGTCCGAAGGCACAGTAGTGCAGCGGCCTGCGGCGTCCAACGACCCCAATGTGCCGCATTTTTGGGGCGACGACGCGCTGGCCGGCTGGCAAAACGTCATCAACACCGTGCACAGCGCTGGCGGCCTGATGGCGCCCCAGCTCTGGCACGTAGGGGCCACACCCAACCGGCGCACCGACTGGAAGCCGCCCCAGCCCTGGGACTCCCCGTCGGGATTCTCTTCGCCCAACAAGAAGTTTTGCGAGCCGATGACGGACGAGGCCATTGCCGACACCATTGCCGCGTTCGCCCGGGCTGCAGGTGCCGCCAAGCGCCTGGGGTTTGACGCCATTGAGTTGCACGGCGCTCATGGTTACCTGATCGATCAGTTTTTCTGGTCTGCGACCAATCTGCGCGATGACCGCTATGGCGGCAGCGACCTGGTGCAACGCGGGCGTTTTGCGGCAGACATCCTCAAGGCCGTGCGAGCCGAGGTGGGGCCGGACTACCCGGTGATCATTCGCCTGTCGCAGTGGAAGCAGCAGGATTACACGGTGCAAATGGCCAAAACGCCTGATGAGATGGCTGCCTGGCTGCAGCCGCTGGCCGACGCGGGTGCCGACATCTTCCATTGTTCACAGCGCCGCTTTTGGGAGCCGGAGTTTGAAGGCTCTGACCTGAACTTTGCGGGTTGGGCCAAAAAGCTCACCGGCTGCCCGACCATCACAGTGGGTTCGGTGGGACTCAGTGGTGAGTTCATTGCCTCGTTTGGTGGCGAGTCGTCCAAGCCGGCCTCGCTGGACGAATTGTTGCGCCGATTCGAGCGGGGCGACTTTGACCTGGTGGCCGTGGGCAGGGCCCTGATCAGCGACCCGGACTGGGCCCTGAAAGTGCGCGATGGCCGCACGGCGGAGTTGTCGGACTTCTCACCTGCGGCACTGGCAACACTGGTGTGACGCTTATTGAGCTGCCAGCACCTTGATCCTAAATTCCTCAGTTACCCCGTAGCCG
>CAZBKX010000095.1:0-2350 GCA_964492535.1 uncultured Rhodoferax sp.
GGCCAAACATCGCCCGGTGGTGATGATCACCTCGAATAACGAAAAAGAATTGCCCGACGCCTTCCTGCGTCGCTGCTTTTTTCACTACATCAAGTTTCCCGATGCCGTGACCATGCAAAGCATTGTGGACGTGCACTTTCCCGGCCTCAAAAAAGAGCTGCTGACCGCCGCCATGAAGACTTTTTATGACGTGCGCAACCTGCCTGGCCTGAAGAAGAAGCCCTCCACCAGCGAGTTGCTGGACTGGCTCAAACTCCTGCTGGCCGAAGACATCCCGCTCGATGCCCTGCAAAGCAAGGACGACAAGGTCGCGGTACCGCCACTGGTTGGCGCCTTGCTGAAAAACGAGCAGGACGTCACCTTGTTTGAAAAACTGGTGTTCATGCAAAAACACAACCGTTAAGCCACGCAAGAGATTCACCATGGCCTTCGTTGAACCCATCGCCCTCGCAGCGCGAGGCATTGAACTGGTGCCGCTGTCACTGGACCATGAAATTGGCCTGCGCGATGCAGCCGCTGATGGTGAATTGTGGAAATTGCGCATCACCTCGGTGCCCGAGCCTGAACACACCCGCTCTTACATCGAGACCGCGCTGGCCATGCGCGAGGCAGGCAACCGTTTTGCCTTTGCCGTGACCCACGCCGCCACGCGACGGGTGCTGGGCTGCACCAGTTTTCACGACATCGTGCCCGCCATCCGGCGATTAGAAATTGGCTGGACCTGGTACGCCAAAAGCTGCCAGCGCACGCACGTCAACACCACGGCCAAGCTGCTGATGATGACGCATGCCTTCGAGACCCTGGGCTGCGAGGTGGTGGGCTGGCGCACGGACAACTTCAACTTTGCGTCTCAAACTGCCATTGAACGCCTGGGCGCCAAAAAAGACGGTGTACTGCGTGGTCACGCCTTGCGCCGCGACGGCACCATTCGCGACACAGTGATGTACAGCATGAGGCAAGGCGAGTGGCCGGAAGCCCGGGCACAGTTGCTCTATCTGTTGGAAAAGTCTCGTTGACCACCTCAGAAACGGCTGGCAGCGTGCGCTGCGGGTATGTACCGACTGCGGTGGCATGACAAAACCAGTCATTTTCGTCAGCCCTATACAATCTGTATATTGCATTTTTGGAGCATGCCATGACCACCACCGCAGCCGTTTTCATGTCAGGTAACAGCCAGGCCGTGCGCCTACCCAAAGAGTTTCAACTCAAATGCAAGCGCGTCACCATCGAACGCCGGGGTGACGAGATCGTGCTGCGTGAAGCGCCTCAAACCATGAAAGAGTTTTTGGACAGGCTGCCCATTGTGGAGGACTGGCCTGACATCGGTGACGAAGGCCTTGCCGAACCCGTTGAAGCCTGGTGATGCCAATGACAAGCACCCTTGATCGCTACTTGCTGGACACCAACATCTGGAGCGCGCTGATTCGGCGCTCCAGCGCAGCGCTGATCAAGCGTTTTGAAACCCTGGAACAGGGGCGTGTTGCCCTGTCTCCCATCGTGCTGGGCGAACTGCAGCTGGGCTATTACAGAGGGGACCGCACACCCAAGCGACTGGCGGTCATTGACACCATCCGTCTGCATTCGGAATTGCTCATACTCACCAGCCGCGTTTCTGACACCTACGCCCAACTTCGCGCCCAACTAGAAGCTGCAGGCACGCCGATTGGCCCCAACGACACCTGGATTGCCGCCGAAGCCGTGCACCACAAGCTAGTGCTGGTCACCCACAACACGCGAGAGTTTGAGCGGGTGCCGGGCTTGAAGGTGGAAAACTGGCTTTAGGAGCGACTTGATATGCTGATTGACTTTTTTTACACCTTGCGTTCGGCCAAATTGCCAGTCTCCGTCAAGGAATTTTTGACCCTGATGGAGGCGCTCAAGGAGGGCGTGGTGGGGCCCAACATGCCTGAGCCGCAAAGTGATGCGGAGGTCACAGGCTACAAGATTGATGACTTTTACTATCTGAGCCGCACCACGCTGGTCAAGGATGAAAAGCACTACGACAAGTTCGATCGCGCTTTTGCGGCTTACTTCAAGGGTGTGGAGATGATTGCCGACTTCACCAAGGAAATCCCGCTGGACTGGCTGCGCAAGAACCTGGAACTCAACCTGAGCCCCGAGGAACGCGCCAAGATCGAAACAATGGGCTGGGACGAGTTGATGGAGACGCTCAAGAAGCGTTTTGAAGAGCAAAAAGAGCGCCATGAAGGCGGCTCCAAATGGATTGGCACCGGCGGCACCAGCCCTTTTGGCGCCTACGGCCAAAACCCGCAAGGCATTCGCATTGGCCAGGACAAGAGCCGCAACCGCAGCGCCGTCAAAGTGTGGGACCAGCGCGCCTACAAGGACT
>CAZBKX010000096.1:0-16533 GCA_964492535.1 uncultured Rhodoferax sp.
CCAGGAGCAACTCTCGGTGGTGTTCAACAAGAGCCCTGCTGCGATTTCTTTGACCCGTGCGCACGATGGAGCGTATGTCGATGTGAACGAGGAGTGGTCCCACCTGACGGGCTTGTCCTTGCAGGCCGTGATGGGGCGAACTGCGATTGATCTGGGACTGTGGATCGATTCTGCCCAGCGCGATGCAGCGATCAAACCCCTATTCCAAACCGGTCGCCTTCGAGATGTTGATGTCGTTTTCACCCCCTCGAATGGGGCGCAAATGATTTTGCTGCTCAACGCGTCGAGTATTGAAATCGGTGGAACTGCTTATTTTTTGAGTTACTGGCAGGATGTCACTGAAGAGCGCGAAATGCAGGCCGCACTGCTGGCCAGCAAGCAACTGTTCAAAGCCACCAACGAGCGGCTGAATCAACAGGTTCGGCTGTTTGAGTCCATGGAGGAGCTAGCCAACGTGGGCTATTGGACCTCGGGCGAGGATTTCCGCAGCTTGCGTTGGTCCAATGGGATGTACCGACTGTCCAGTGTGCTGCCCGGGACCATGCTGGATCGCACCACCGGGCGCAGCTCCATTCATCCAGAGGATAGAAAAAAATTTGACGACGCCCGTGATCGGGTTGACGGGGAGATGCTGGAGTACCGCCAGCTTCACCCTGACGGCGGGGTGCATTGGATGCGTTCACGCATGTTGCACCTCTCGGAGCCTGGCGCGGACGGGTTGGTATTTGGCGTGGTGCAAGATGTGACCGTAGAGCGACGGGCGACCCAGGCGCTTCAGGAGCGCCTGCAGTTTGTCCAAAAAATTACCAGCAGCGTG
The DNA here is from genome assembly GCA_964492535.1 of uncultured Rhodoferax sp. Lineage (GTDB taxonomy): Bacteria > Pseudomonadota > Gammaproteobacteria > Burkholderiales > Burkholderiaceae_C > Rhodoferax. The sequence continues at coordinate 818 of CAZBKX010000096.1, forward strand.
CCTGGCGTGGTGTTTCAGTGTCGACTCAAACCTGATGGCCAGTATGAGTTTCCGTTCATCAGCAGCTCGGCGCAGGAGTTGTACCGCGAATTCTCACAAGAGGACATCATGCGGGATGCCACGTGCACTCTGCGCCTGCACCACCCGGATGATGTTGGGGCGTTTATAGCGTCCATCCGTGCCTCTGCCCGACATCTCACCGCCTGGAGCCATGAGTACCGTTTGCTGTTTGACGATGGTGAGGTGCGTTGGCTGCAAGGCGAGGCCCGGCCCGAGCGGGAGGCGACGGGGGCGGTGTTGTGGAACGGCTTCACCACCAATATCACGCCGCGCAAACTGGCCGAAGAGCAACTCAGGCAGAGTGAAGCCCGGTTCAGGGCCCTGACGGAGCTATCGTCTGACTGGTATTGGGAGCAGGACAAGGACTTCAAATTTGTCCGCTTTGAGGGACGCTTTGTCGGCGTAGCCGGAGGAGCCAGCTGGGACAGCGTGGGCCAGACCCGATGGGAGTTGGGCGCCATGAATATGACCGAAAAAGACTGGGCGGCTCACCGTGCCGAACTGCAGGCGCATCAGAGCTTTCATGATCTGGAGTTGCAGGAGGCAGACGCGCATGGCGGGCATATGTGGAGATCCATCAGCGGGGAGCCCATGTTTGATGCACAAGGCGTGTTCAGAGGCTACCGTGGCATCGGCCGCAACATCACCAGCCGCAAACAGGCCGAGGAGCGGATCGAGCGGCTGGCTTTTTATGACGTGCTCACGGGGCTGCCCAACCGGCGCTTGTTGATGGATCGCCTGCAGCACGCCCTGCATAGCAGCAGTCGAGATGGCCTCATGGGCGCCTTGTTGTTCATTGATCTGGATAACTTCAAGGACCTCAATGACACCCAGGGCCACGACATGGGCGACCGTTTGCTCAGGCAGGTCGCGATTCGCCTTGGCGAATGCGTGCGCGACGCAGATACTGTGGCCCGCCTGGGCGGGGATGAGTTTGTGGTGATGCTGAGCAAACTCAGCAATGACCCGGTGGAGGCCGCCTCCCAGGCCCAAAGCGTCGGCCACAAAATCTTGCGCAGCCTGAACCAGTCCTACAGCCTGGGCCTGCAGGAGCACCACAGCACGCCCAGCATTGGCATCACGCTGTTTGATGACCATCGGCTGGGCATTGATGAATTGCTGAAGCGGGCTGACCTGGCCATGTACCAGTCCAAGGCGGCGGGCCGCAACACCTTGCGGTTGTATGACCCTGAGATGAAGGCCGTCGTGGCTGCACGCGCCCTGATGGAGTCCGACTTGCGCCAGGGCCTAAAGTGCAAGCAGCTGTTGCTGCATTACCAGCCAGTGGTCAATGAGGCCGGACGGGTAATGGGTTTTGAGGCGCTGGTTCGCTGGCAACATCCGAAGCGCGGCATGATCCTGCCGGGTGACTTCATTCCCCTGGCCGAGCAAACCGGTCTGATTGTTCCCCTGGGCCAGTGGGTTCTGGGTGCCGCCTGCGAGCAGTTGGCAGCTTGGGCCAGACAACTGCACACGGCGCAATTGACCTTGTCGGTCAATGTGAGCGTTCGCCAGTTTCGGCAAGCCGATTTCGTCTCCGAGGTGCTGTCCCTGATCGAGTGCAGCGGTGCGGACCCGAGGCTGCTCAGGCTGGAAATTACGGAGAGCCTGCTGGTGGATGACATGGGAGACGCCATTCAAAAGATGAATGAACTCAGAGCCGTTGGTTTGAGGTTCTCACTTGATGACTTTGGCACAGGCTACTCGTCGCTGGCTTATCTGCGGCAGCTCTCCCTGGAGCAACTCAAAATCGACAAATCGTTTGTGCGTGATGTGCTGACTAATGCCAGCGATGCAGCCATTGCCCAGACCGTGCTGACGCTGGGTCAGGCCTTGGGCCTGACCGTTGTCGCCGAAGGCGTGGAGATCCAGGCGCAATGTGATTTCCTCAAGGGCCATGGTTGCCGATTGTTCCAGGGTTATTTGTTTGGGCGGCCGCTGCCGCTCAACCAGCTCGGGATGGATCAGACAGCCTTGCCCCTTTAACCCGCCTGAGTGTCGTCGGTAGGCAATATCGCCTGGCTGTCATGCAGTTCGGCCACGGCTTGGCGCACCGCGGCCTTGTCGCCCGCGCCGGCAAACTTGCTGTACTTGCCCAAAATGCTGACCAGTTGACCGTAAATGCGTGGGTTGCCAGCCAGGCATTCTTTTTGTTCAAGAAAATCGGAGTCCCCGGTGAGGTTGCCCACCAGGCCGCCGGCTTCCGTCACCAGCAGGGAGCCTGCTGCCACATCCCAGGGTTGCAGGCCGGTTTCGAAAAATCCCTCGGTGTAACCTGCTGCCACATAGGCCAAGTCCAAAGCCGCAGAACCCGGGCGGCGCAGACCAGCCGTTTTGGGCATGATGTCGCCCATCATCTTCAGGTAGGTGGGGAAATCGTCACCCGGGCGGAACGGGAACCCCGTGGAGATCAGGCTTTCCTGCAGGCGAATGCGTTTGGAGACCCGCAGGCGGCGATCATTCAGGAAGGCGCCGCGACCTTTGGAGGCGGTGAACAAATCATTGCGGCTGGGGTCGTACACCACGGCCTGCTCAATCTTGCCTTTCACGGACAAGGCAATGCTCACGCAGTACACGGGGAAACCGTGGATGAAGTTGGTGGTGCCGTCCAGCGGGTCAATGATCCAGACAAACTCCGAATCCTTGGCCCCATGCTCCCGCCCCGATTCCTCCGCCCAGATGCCATGGCCCGGGTAGGCGCCAAGCAGGGTCTCGATAATGATTGCCTCGGCCGCCTGGTCGACTTCGGTGACGAAGTCATTGACCTGCTTTTGCGAGATGCGAACCGACTCAACGTCAAGGGCAGCGCGGTTGATGACAGAGCCAGCGGCGCGGGCAGCCTTGACGGCCACGTTGATCATGGGATGCAGGTTGGGGGAGGCCATAGATTTTCTTAAGAGCTTGCGGGATAGAACAGCCCGGCGATGCGGGCAGCGACAATAGCGGACGATTTTACCTGCCCGGGCTCGCCGCCCGGTTTTGTCCGCTTGCGGACCTTGTTGCACCCAGTGAACAACGACCATGTCAACGCGTTTTATTCTGATCAATACCAGCCACGCCGGCAACGTGGGCGCAGCCGCCCGTGCCATGAAGACCATGGGGTTTGATGACCTTGTGCTGGTGGCGCCGCGCTGGGCCAATGTGCTCAACCGGGAAGAAACCATCCAGCGCGCCAGCGGCGCCCTGGATGTGTTGAAGAACGCCCGCATCGTGGCCACGCTGGACGAGGCCCTGGCTGGGATCACCCACCTGTGTGCCACCGCCATGACCCCGCGTGACTTTGGCCCGCCCACCCGCACGCCGCGCGAGCACTTTGAGTTGCTACTAAAAAAGACTGTAGATAACCAATCAAGCTGCCGGCCAGAGCCTGATTTTGTTAATAAATCAGAACAAGTTGAGCACGGACCAGGCGGTGTGGCCGCGCCGCAGGGCATGGCCTTTTTGTTCGGCTGTGAACGGTTTGGCATGAGCAACGAAGATGTCTACCGTTGCCACGTGGCCTTGAGCATCCCGAGCAACCCGCAGTTTGCCTCGCTCAACTTGGCCGCGGCGCTGCAACTGGTGGCCTACGAGTGGCGCCTGGCACTGGGCGGCTTCGCGGTGACGCAGTCTGAAGCTGGTGCCGTGGACAGCGGTGCGGCTGCCAGCAGCCAGGCAGGCGGGGCACCGGCTGACGCCCAGCAACTGGCCGGCATGCTCGCGCACTGGGAGCGCTCCCTGATCGCGATTGGATTTTTGGATCCCCAGGCGCCAAAAAAGCTGATGCCGCGGCTCAATCAGCTGTTCAATCGCGCAGGAGTCACCCAGGAGGAAATCCATATTCTTCGGGGCATTGCCAAAATGATGGTGACAAAGGGCTAGACTTTGCCCATGTTTTCACGCCTTCGTTCCGACATCAAATGCATTCTTGACCGCGACCCCGCCGCCCGCAGCGCCTGGGAAGTTCTGACTTGCTACCCTGGCTTGCATGCCGTGATCCTGCACCGGCGTGCCCACTGGTGCTGGCAACATGGGCTGAAATGGCTGGGGCGTTTTATTTCCCATGTGACTCGTTTTCTCACCGGCATCGAGATTCATCCGGGCGCCAAGATCGGCAACCAGGTGTTTTTCGACCACGCCATGGGCGTGGTGGTGGGCGAGACGGCCGAGATTGGCGATGGTTGCACCATTTACCAGGGCGTGACTTTGGGTGGCACCTCGCTCTACAAGGGCACCAAGCGCCATCCAACGCTGGGGCGCAATGTGGTGGTGGGCGCCGGAGCGCAGGTACTGGGCGGTTTCACGGTCGGCGACGGTGCCAGGGTCGGCTCCAACGCGGTGGTCACCAAGCCCGTGCCTGCGGGGGCCACGGCGGTGGGCAACCCCGCGCGCATCATTCAGGCGGAACTGGACGTCAAGCGGGAAGAGGCGGCCTCAAAAATGGGGTTTTCGGCCTATGGCGTCACCCAAAACGACGATCCGCTCAGTCAGGCCATGCGGGGGCTGATCGACAACGCAGGCTCGCAAGAACATCAGATTGCCCTCTTGTGGAAAGCCATCGAGACCTTGCAGGCCAACCGCACGGCCACAGACTGCGTGCCCTGTGACGCCGCTCTGCGCGAGCAGTTTGAGGTCGATAAATTCAACGAACTGGTGGGCAAGTAAGCCCACTGCGCCCGGGTGCTGACTCAGGTCGGGGTGCTGGCGCGAAGCGCAGACTTGGGGCGGAAGGCCTTGCACACGGCATCCACGGTCTCCAGGTAGGGCCCGCCGATCAGGTCGATGCAATAGGGCACGGCGGCAAAGATGCCCGCCATCACCAACGCACCGTCCTTGTCCCGCAGGCCCTCCAGGGTTTCCTGGATAGCCTTGGGTTGGCCTGGCAGGTTGATGATCAGACTTTGGTCCCGAATCACCGCCACCTGGCGCGACAGGATCGCGGTGGGCACAAACTGCAGGCTGATCTGGCGCATTTGCTCACCAAACCCCGGCATTTCCTTGTGCGCCACAGCCAGCGTCGCCTCGGGGGTCACATCGCGCAGGGCCGGGCCCGTGCCGCCGGTGGTCAGCACCAGTGCGCAACCGGCCTGCACCAGCTCGATCAGGGCGGCACTGATGCCACGCTGCTCGTCGGGGATGAGTCGGGACTCGAACTGCAGCGGGTTCTTCAGCGCCCCAGTCAGCCAGTCCTGCAGTGCAGGCAGGCCTTTGTCCACGTACACCCCTGCTGATGCGCGGTCGCTGATCGATACGATGCCGATTTTGACCGGGTCCAGCGCCCCATCCTGGGCTGCAGTCATGGCGCGTCCCCGTGGTCCCCGTTGCTTTCTGGCTCGGGTACCTTGGCGGCACTGCTGTCGTCGAGCAACTGCGCCCGGGCGATCTGGAAAATGTCACGGTAAGCGCGGCCATGGCGCAGGGCTTCACCGGGCACCTCCGGTTTGGCATCCTTGCGGGCTTGGCGAATCAGGGCGCGCAATTGCTGGGTGTCCGTGCCGGGATACTGGGTGACCCATTCACCAAACGCGTCGTCTTCGCCAATCAGGCGGTCGCGCCAGGTTTCGGCTTGGTGAAGGGCATAGTTTTCACGGGGCGAGCCGTTGCTTTGCTCGGCCAGTGCGGCGCGGATGTTGTAGATGCCGGTGTCATCAATCAGACGCATCTGTTTGCCGATGAACTGCATCTGACGACGCCGGCCCTCGAAGTTGGTGATGCGCTTGACCTCGACGATGGCGTCCTTGAGTTTGTCGGTCAAGCCAAGTCGGGTAAGCAGGTCGGCGCGCAGGGTGATCAGGTCTTCACCCAGCTTCTGGAGTTCGAGGCTTTCGCGTTTGAGATCGGTGCGGCTCTGGTCATCGGTGCCCTTGAGCTCGCGTTTGAGCTCCAGATCGCGTTCGCTGCCTTCAGCAACGAACTCACCTCTGACGAAATAGCCTTTTTTTAGTTTACGTGACATAGCCAAGTATCATAGCTGCCGATATGAAGAAACCCAACCCGTCCCCCGCCCCCTCTGTTGCCAAGCCCACTGCTGACGCCGGCTTCAGCTACAGCCTCCCTTATTTTGAAGAATTGGTTGACACCGCGCTGGCCCATGCCAAGAAGCTCGGCGCCACCGATGCCGGTGCAGAAGCCTCGGAGGGCAGTGGCCTGAGCGTGTCGGTTCGCAAGGGGGAATTGGAGAACGTGGAGCGTAACCGGGACAAGTCGCTGGGCGTGACGGTCTATGTCGGCAAGCGCCGTGGCAACGCCAGCACCTCTGATTTTTCCCGCGCTGCCATCGAGCAAACCGTGCAGGCAGCGTATGACATCGCCCGCTTCACGGCTCAGGACCCTTTTGCCGCCCTGCCCGATGCGCGCGATGTGGCGCCGCAGTCCAAGCAGCGCGCCGATCTGGACCTGTTCCAGCCCTGGGCCATCAACAGTGAGCAGGCCGCCAGTCTGGCCTTGGTCATCGAGGCGGCTGCCTTTGCCACCAGCAAGCGCATCACCAACAGCGAGGGCGCAGCGGTGTCGGCCCAGCAGTCGCATTTTTTCAGCGCCCACACCCATGGCTTTCGGGGTGGCTATGCCAGCTCCAGGCATTCGATCTCGGTGTCGCCCATTGCGGGCAAGGGCCGTGACATGCAGCGCGACGCGTGGTACAGCTCCATGCGCCACCCGGAGGACTTGGCCGCGCCCGAGGCGATTGGTCGCTACGCCGCGGAGCGCGCCTTGAGCCGCTTGAAGGCGCGCAAGATCGCCACCACCGAATGCGCGGTGTTGTTTGAGTCCCCCTTGGCGGCGGGCCTGCTGGGCAGTTTTGTGCAGGCCATCAGTGGCGGCGCCCTGTACCGCAAGAGCTCATTTTTGCTCGATTCTCTAGGCAAGCGGGTGCTGCCTAAACACATTGATATTGTCGAGGACCCGTTTGTCAAACGGGGCAAGGGCAGCTCACCGTTTGATGACGAGGGTGTCAAGGTCAAGGCGCGCCGCGTGGTGGAGGCTGGCGAGGTGCAGGGCTACTTCCTGGGGAGCTACTCGGCGCGCAAGCTGGGCATGAAGACGACCGGCAACGCCGGCGGCTCGCATAACCTCACTTTAAGTTCGCGTTTGACCCGTGCCGGGGATGACCTGGACGCGATGCTGAAAAAGCTCGGGACCGGTTTGTTGGTGACGGAGTTGATGGGCAGCGGCGTGAACTATGTCACCGGCGATTACTCACGCGGTGCCAGCGGTTTCTGGGTGGAAAACGGCTGCATTGCCTACCCGGTGCACGAGATCACCATTGCCGGCAACATGAAGGCCATGCTCAAAGGCATTCAGGCCGTGGGGGCCGACACCTACAACTACGGCTCCAAGACGGTGGGCTCCATCCTGGTGAACCGCATGAAGGTGGCCGGCAGCTAAGGCTGTTTAAGGCGCCAGAGCGGCCTTGACGGCAGTAGGCACCTGCCCCATGTCGGCTTTGCCCGCCAGGCGGGCTTTGACCGCCGCCATGACCTTGCCCATGTCGCCAGGGCCGCTGGCACCCAGTTCGGTCACGATCGCTTTGACTTCTGTGGTGACTTCTTCAGCGCTCAGGCGCTGGGGCAGGTAGGCGGCCAACACCGTCACTTCAGCGGCCTCTATGTTGGCCAGATCCATGCGACCGGCCTGGGTGAAGGCGGCGATGGAGTCTTTGCGCTGCTTGATGAGCTTGTCCACGATGGCAATCATGGCGGTGTCGTCCAGTTGCACGCGCTCGTCCACTTCACGCTGCTTGGCAGCTGAGAGCAGCAGGCGAATGGTGCCCAGGCGCACGCTGTCTTTGGCGCGCATGGCGTTTTTCATGTCTTCGGTGATTTGTTCTTTGAGCGTCATGGTCAGGTTTCCTTGCGTTGATGAGGGGTGCGCGGGGCGGGGTGGCGATTTGATGTGCCAATGCAAAAAGCCCACCTGAACTGGTCTGGTGGGCTTTTCTCAGGCCTTAACGTGAGCTAAGTGCCTGATCAGATGACTCAGCTTAGTACATCTTTTTGGGCAACTGCATCGCGCGAATGCGCTTGTAGTTGCGCTTGACGGCTGCAGCTTTCTTGCGCTTGCGCTCGGCTGTGGGCTTTTCGTAGAACTCGCGTGCGCGCAAGTCAGTCAAAAGACCCAGTTTTTCGATCGTGCGCTTGAAGCGGCGAAGGGCTACGTCAAACGGCTCGTTCTCTTTTACACGGATGGTTGTCATTAATGAATGGTGTCCAAAATATGCAGATTTCAGCCAATGGAAGATCGGGCCATATGACGAATATCGTGCGGTGTTCCCCGCTAATAAAAAATATAGGCAGCGGGGGTATGCCAGAAAAGCTGTGGATTATAGCTTTTTTGTAGAGCTATTTTCTCAATGTGCCTGAAGTTTGGCTGCGAGCCCGTGGGCGCAGGCAAAGCCGCTGGCCCAGGCCCATTGAAAGTTGTAACCCCCCAGCCAACCGGTCACGTCGACGACCTCGCCAATGAAATACAAGCCGGGTTGTTTGGACTCCAGGGTTTGGGAGGAGAGATCCCGCGTGTCAACGCCGCCTGCGGTGACTTCGGCTTTCTTGTAGCCCTCGGTTCCGGTGGGGGTGAGTTCCCATTGCGCCAGGCGCTGCGCCAGCATAGCCAGGGATTTGTCTGTGACATCACTGGCCGGGCGTTGCCAGTTGTGTCCCAGCGCTGCACCCTGGGTTACCCAGGCCTCAGCCAGGCGAGATGGCACCATGCCTGCCAATTCGTTGGCCAGCAGCTTGCGTGAGCTGGCCTTGACTCGCGTGAGGGTGGGAAGCAGGTCTGCATCCGGTGCGAGGTTGAGTCGGATGGGCGCGCCCACTTGCCAATAGCTTGAAATCTGGAGCACAGCCGGGCCGCTCAGGCCCCGGTGCGTGAACAGCAGATCTTCCAGGAAGCTGGCCTTGTTTTTTTGGGTGCCGGTTTCCATGCGGACCGGCAGTGACAACCCCGCCAATTGGGCGTAGGGTTCCCAGGCTTCACCATCAAAGGTCAGAGGCACCAAAGCGGGGCGTGGCTCGATCAGCCGCAACCCAAATTGGCGAGCAATCCGGTAGCCGTAATCTGTGGCCCCAATCTTGGGGATGGACAGGCCGCCCGTCGCGATCACCACTGCGTGGGCGTGAATCAGGCCATTGGTGCTATTTATTTCATAGCTGTAAGTGCTTCTATCTTCCCGGCTAGAGTCCGAAAACGCTATATTTTTGATGCTGCATGGCTGCCAGCGTGTCACAGCGCCTGCGTCGCACTCGCGCAGCAGCATCTGGATGATGTCCTCGGCCGAGTTGTCGCAAAAAAGTTGGCCTTTGTGCTTTTCGTGGAAAGCGACACCGTGGCGTTGCAGCAGTTCGGTGAAGTCGCGCGGCGTGTAGCGCGCCAGGGCAGAGCGGCAGAAATGCGGGTTTTCGCCCAAAAAATTGGCTGGCGTGGTGTCTTTGTTGGTGAAGTTGCAGCGCCCGCCACCGGAGATGCGGATTTTCTCGGCCACTTTTTCGCTGTGGTCCAGCACCAGAACCTTCAATCCAAGCTGGCCCGCCACGCCCGCACAAAACAGGCCGGCAGCGCCTGCGCCCACGATAACAACATCAAATTCTTGCATGGGCAGCAGTGTAGGGGCAGTGGGGGCCAGTCCACCGCCCGCTGCAGCGGGTTCGCAGGCCTCAAGCCACCCGGCTTGCCTGCTTGGGCTGCTGCAAGGCCAGCAGGCCCCGCATCACGTCGCCCACCACGATCACACTGGGGCTGGCCAGTTGTTCGGTTTTGAGGGTGTTTTGCAGTTCACCCAAACGACATACGGCGTGACGCTGGGTGGGCAAACTGGCGTTCTGGATCACGGCCACGGGCGTGTCTGCGTCCAGCCCACCCTGGCACAGTTCGTCCTGAATGCGCTGCGCGCCACTGACGCCCATGTAAATGACGAGTGTGAGTTTGGCGCGGTGTGCGGTGGATGCGATGGCTTGCCAGTCGGTGTCGTCGGCGCCGGGGCGGGCGTGGCCCGTCAAAAAGATGACACCATGGGCGTGTTCCCGGTGAGTGAGGGGTACACCCAATGAGGCCACAGCAGCCAGACCGGCCGTGATGCCGTTGATCACTTTCACCTCCACCCCGGCGGCACGCAAGTGCTCCACCTCTTCGCCACCCCGGCCGAAAATGAAGGGGTCACCGCCTTTGAGGCGCACTACGTTTTCGCCTTCGTGAACTGCCATGAGCATGAGTTTTTCGATGAAGGCCTGAGGCGTAGAAGTGCACCCCCCGCGTTTCCCCACGTAAACAATGCGGGCCGTCGGCGCGGCGTGGGCCACGATGGCGTCGCTCACCAGGTCATCCACCAGCAGCACGGTGGCGGCCTGAATGGCCTTCAGGGCCTTGAGTGTCAGCAATTCAGGGTCGCCAGGGCCGGCGCCTACCAGCGTGCACTGTCCCGCGCCGTGTGGGCCATGCGGGTCCTGGATCTTGGGGTTGTTGAGGTCGTTCTTCATACTTGCTGCACCAGATGCAAGATGTGGACCACCTGCTGTGCAATCGGCGCCGGCACGGGGCTGTCACCGGCCAGAACTCGCCGGATGTAGTGGGCCGTGCTGTGTTCATCGATCTCTTTGGGCAATTCGGGCAGGGCCGTCAGGGACCCGGTCTGAGCCTCCTGCAACTCAACGGGCCGGCCTGCGATGAAGCCTTGCATGCGGGGCACGCGGCGGGGGTCGGCCACCGCTTCTCCCTCGGTGCCGCGCAACAGCAGGGCATGGGTGCCCATCAGTTCCAGAGTGGCCGCCATCGAGAGTGCGTACTCGGGGTGCGTGTAACTGCTGACCAGCAGGCTCTTGCCAGCGCAGGGGTTCATGAGCTTGACCAGGCTGTGGGCCGAGTTGCGCAGGTTCACCACACGCCGCACATCCAGCAGGCGTTGCAGTCCGGGGCACAACAAGTCGGTTGGCACGAACATCACCTCGCCATTTGCTATGGTTTTGATGGATGTCTGGGGAGGTAAGTCAAGGGCCAGAAGCACTTTGGATGTAAATACGCGGCTGGACTCGGTGGCTGTGCCGTGGATCAGGACCGGCAGGCCTTCGCGGGCCAGCAGCAGCGCCAGCAAGGGGGTGAGGACCGGCAGTTTGCGGGCACCGTTGTAGCTGGGAATCACCACGGTCGGGCGGTCACTGGCGGGAATCAACTGCAGGCGTTGGTGGGCGGCATCCAGGAACCCGGCCATCTCCGCAGGCGTTTCCCCCTTGATCCGCATGGCCAGGCAAAAGCCGCCGATTTCCAGTTCGGTGACGGTGCCGTCAAGCACTTGCCCGAACAGATCGGCCGCCTGGTCTCGCGACAGGGCGCGCGCGCCGTCTTTGCCGCGTCCGATTTCCTTGATGTAGTGGCCAATACTCATGCGTTTCAGTCGAATCTGTGGGTCAGTAGGTGGGGTCTGATGGAGTCAAGCGACCTTGAGAGCGCTTGCCGTCTTGCAAACAGGGCACAAGGCCCAAGCTGGATTTTCGCCGGTAAATACATTGGACGTTGGCACGGGTTGCCATCAGCCCCGGCCCCAGGCAGAACAGGGCGCGTTTGACCCGGTTGCTAAGATCAGGACCCCGTCACTGGCCTGCCCCGGGCGCCGCGGTGTGGTGAGTATGTATAAAAAGAGGCTCTAGCCCCTAAATAGAAAGCGTTAGTTGCTATGGTTTTGATGGCTATTATCCTGGGCACGCTGGCTGCAGGCATTGGGAGTGTCTGGGTGGCTGCGTTGCTGAGTTTTGGCGTGCTGGCCCGCTACACCCAGCACATGCTGAGCATGGCAGCGGGCGCGCTTCTGGCGACCGCCTTCATGCATCTTCTGCCTGAGGCCTTTGAGAGCCAGGCCAGTGCCCACGATTTGTTCATGGCCCTGCTGGCCGGCCTGATTTTTTTCTTTTTGCTGGATAAAGCGGAGCTGTGGCACCACGGCCACGAGCACCATCACGCCCTTGAGGCGGCGCACGACCACCCTGGCAGTGGCACTGTGCATGGCCATGCGCACAAGCACGGCGCAATACCTGGAACCTGGGCGGTGTTGACCGGCGACAGCGTGCATTGCTTTGGTGACGGGGTGTTGATTGCCTCGGCCTTCATGGCGGACTTGCGCCTGGGCGTGATCGCCTCCATTGCGGTGCTGGCGCACGAAGTGCCGCACCACATGGGTGACTTGATGGTGTTGCGTGCCGGCTCGTCCACCAGGCACGTGGCGCTGCTCAAGGTTTCGCTGGCCGGCGCGGTGACGGCCCTAGGCGGCCTCCTGGGTTACTGGCTGGTGGAGCGCCTGCAGGATTACTTGCCGTATTTTCTGGTGGTGGCTTCCAGCAGTTTTGTGTATGTGGCGCTGGCTGACCTGATTCCCCAGCTGCAAAAGCAACTTTCCGCGCGGGAGACTGCAGCCCAGATCGCCTGGCTGGCGGCCGGCATTGCCCTGGTCACTTGGGTGAGCGGCCTGGCACACGCGCACTGAGTCCTGTCGCCTGTGTGATGGCCGGGACGCCACAGGCCTCAAAATTCTTGGCAGGCGCTGCGCGGTGGAACATAATTCGTCTCTGACTTATAAATAGACGAGGTTGACCATGCGCCGTTTGACTCCACACACCTCCTTGCCGCCCGCGCCCCAGCGCCGCTCCTTGCTGCGCGCGGCTGGTGGCCTGGGTTTGCTGGCCGCTGGGCTGGCTACCTGGCCCGAGACACGCCTGTTGGCTCAGCAGGTGAGCGACTTCATCAGCGGACCGCCCATGCCTGACATTCCCGCGCGCCAGTTGTCGCCCCATGTCTGGATGATCTACGCGCAAGACGGTTTTCCGACCCCCGAGAACCAGGGCATGATGTCCAACGTGTTGTTTGTGGTGACCACGGCCGGGGTGGTGGTGATTGATTCGGGGAGCTCGCTGCAAATTGGCGAGATGGCCATTCGGATGATTCGCAAAGTCACGCCCAAGCCGGTAGTGGCGGTGTTCAACACCCACTACCACGGCGATCATTGGCTGGGCAACCATGCGTTTGTCGAGGCGTATGGCAAAGACTTGCCCATGTACGCCCTCGAATTTACCCGGGCCCAGATTCAGGGCGCTGAAGGCAATTTGTGGCGCAGCCTGATGGAGCGCTGGACCAACCAGGCCACGTTGGGCACCCGGGTGGTGGCGCCCAATCACACGGTCACGCATGGTCAAAAATTTGAGTTTGGCGATGTGACGCTGCAGCTGCACCACTATGGCACCTGCCACACGCCCTCTGACTTGTGCGTGCAAGTGGTCCAGGACAAGTTGACCGCCGTGGGCGACATTGCCATGGCGAACCGCATTGCCAACATTGACGATGGCTCCTACCCCGGTACCTTCAAGTACTACAAGGCTCTGGCTGCGGCTGCCAGGGAGCAGCTGTGGGTGCCGGGCCATGGCACGGGTGCCAAAGACCTGCTGAGCACCTATGGCCAGTTTCTGGCTGGTATTTGGGAGCCTTGCCTGCAGACCGTGAAAGACGGCCTGCCCGAGTCAGAAGCCAAAGCCCGGGTGCTCAGAGACCCGCGTGTGGCCAGCCGGGCCAAGACCATGCTGGGCTTTGACAGCAACATCGGCAAGTACACCAGCCTGGCTTATCTGGAGGCTGAGAAAGAGGCGTTTTGAGCGCCGTGGCTTAGCGCCTCAACCCTTTGCGCAGGGTAGGCCGGGTGTGGTGCACCACGCGCTCCAGCTGCCGGCATACAGCGCGGTGCGGCCCAGGCCCGCCAACTCCATGGCCAGCAGGTTGGGAATGGCGCTCACGCCACTGCCACAGTGGTGAACTACGGTGGCAGGGTCGCGCCCGTCCAGCAGGGCTTCAAACTCGGCACGCAGCTGCTCAGCGGGTTTGAAGAACCCCTGGGCGTCGAGGTTGTTGCCGAAGGGGCGGTTCAGCGCGCCGGGTATATGCCCGGCGACCGGATCCAAGGGCTCCACTTCGCCACGGTAGCGCGGGGCACTGCGGGCATCGATCAACGTCAGCGCAGGCTGCCCCAGATCTTTTGCTACTGTTTCAGTAGCTACCAAGTTAATAAGTGTGCCGGCCAGACGGTAGTTTGATGTTGAAACAGTCGTTTTTTTCTCCTCTGGCACCCCGGATGCGCTGGCCCCGCCGCTGGCGAGCCAGGCTTGCCAGCCGCCATCGAGCACCGCCACCGCTTCATGGCCGGCCCATTTCAGCATCCACCACAGGCGCCCGCAGTAGTTGGCACCCTGGCGGTCGTACACCACGGCTTGCATGCTGTTGTCAAAGCCGATGCTGCTCAGCCAGGCGGCAAAGGTCTCGCGTGAGGGCAGTGGGTGGCGCCCGCCGGAGGCCGCATCAGGCGCGTCTTTGGCGGCGCTCAAATGCCGGTCCAGGTCCGCCCGTACAGCGCCCGGGACGTGGGCTTGTGCGTACTGCGCGTCGCCCGCGCCAGGTTGCATCAGCTCACAACTGCAGTCAAACACCATCAAGGCTTGTTTGCCATGGATGAGGGCCTGGAGTTGCGCGGCGGAGATCAGGGTGGTATACATGGCAGTCGTCCTGTTGCATTGGGTCAGAGGAGGGGGCACCGACGGGTGCTCAGTGTTCTTCGGGTGGCGTATTGAGGTTGTTGCGCGATCGCAGCACAGTGGCTGCCAGTCCGCTAGTCACAATGATCGCCATACCCGCCCACCCGATCAGCGGAATGTGGTCGCCAAACAGCACCAGGCTGTAAAAGGCGGCAAAAATGATGCCGGAATACTGCAGGTTGGCCACCAGCAGGGTGGGTCCCCGGCTATAGGCGCGGGTCATGCACCACTGGCCACCCGACGCCAGTATGCCGATCGGCACCAACCAGGCGGCCGCCTGCCAGCTCACGGATGACCAGGGCGTGAGGCCGGTGAATGCCATGCCGCCCAAGCCCGCGACCACCGAGCCCAGCGAAAAATAGAAAACCGTGCGGCCTTCGGGTTCACCCACTTTGCCCAGGGCGGTCACTTGGATATAGGCCAGGGCGGCACCCACCCCCGAGAGCAGCCCAATGAGGCCGGCAAACAGCTGGTTCTGGTCCAGCGTGGGGCGCAGCATCATCACCACGCCACAAAAGCTGGCCAGGACCGTGAACGTCAGCGGACCCTGACGCTGCGCCTGCCCGTACAGCAGCGCACCGCCCACCACAAAGGCGGCCACCCAGACGCCGCTCATGTAATTCAGCGTCATGGCCGTGGCCAGGGGCAAATGGGCAATCGCATAAAACCAGGCGCCCAGCGACATCACACCAATGAGGCTGCGCCAGGCGTGCATGGCCGGCACGGTGGTTCGAAGGGCGGTGCCGCGGGCCCGCAGCACCAGCCCCATGAACACCACACTGACCACACCCCGATAAAACACCAGCTCAAAGGTGCTGTAGTCAGCCGAGGCCACCTTGATACCCACCGCCATGGTGGCAAAAAAGAAGGCGCCTAAAACCATCCATAACGCTTGCATGGAGCTCAGCGCTGAACTTGCCGACGGTACCAGTCGTGAAAATGCTGCATGCCGTCTTCCATGGGGCTCTGGTAAGGCCCCACCTCGTTATCGCCGCGCAGCAGCAAGGCTTTGCGTCCGGCGTCCATGCGCTCACCAATTTCATCGTCTTCCAGGCAGGTTTCCATGTAGGCCGCCTGCTGGGCTTCGACAAATTCACGCTCAAACGCTGCAATTTCTTCCGG
>CAZBKX010000097.1:0-7063 GCA_964492535.1 uncultured Rhodoferax sp.
GCGAACTGTGGGTTTGGTGCTGCTCTGGATTGCCGTTACGTTATTGACTGCGACGACCTTGCCCCACCCGTTTGGGGTCATGGTGCTGCCCCTGGTGTTGCTGGCGGCTCGCACTGATTTTTTGGTTACCGCAATGGCTACCGCCCTGACAGCCATGATTTTGGGTGGTTTGATCGGCTCAGGTGTGCTGGTGGAGCCCCCTTCATCCACCTGGTGGGGACCTGGACTGTTCTATCTTTCAGTGCTGGCCACGTTGCTGCCGGGCTTGTTTCTGGCCAGTTCGGTGCAGGGGCGGGCTGCGGTGATGCAGCAACTCTCGGCCAGCGAGCAGCGCTTTCGCACGCTTTACACCAAGACGCCCACCATGATGTTCTCCATTGACCATCGGGGCTGCATTACAAGTGTCAGCAGCTTGTGGCTCAGTACCCTGGGTTACACGGAGCAGGAGGTATTGGGGCGCCCATCGGTGGATTTCCTGACGCCTGAGTCGGCCCTGCGCGCACGCGAGGTGCTTATTCCCCAAAACCTGCGCGATGGCCAATGTGACAATGTGGCCTACCAGGTAGTCACCCGGGATGGTCAGATTCTGGATGTGTTGCTGTCGTCCGTCTGGGAATACGATGACCGGGGCCAGCCCCTGCAGAGCCTGGGAGTGTTGCAGGATGTGACCGAAAAAAACCGGCTGGCTGCACGCAGCCACTTTGCCGAGCACGACCCGCTCACGGGCCTGCCCAACCGGGTGTTGTTGCAAGACCGGCTGGAGCGCAGTTGCCTGCACCACGCCCGCCAAGGTGGCTCATTTGCTCTTGGTTTTGTGGATCTCGATAACTTCAAGGGAATTAACGACACCTTGGGCCACGACGCGGGCGACCTCTTGCTGCGCGAGGTGGCCCAGCGCCTTCAGTCCAGCCTGCGGACGTCTGATACGGTGTGCCGCCTGGGTGGCGATGAGTTCGTGTTGCTTTTTGCCACGATAGATGACGCACAAGAACTGATGGCGCTGGCCAACAAGGTGCTGGCCCACGTTGCGCAGCCCTGCCAATTGGGCAGTGACCCTGAGGCGCCTGTGGTGACTGTGTCCGGCAGTATGGGCGTGGCCATATTCCCTGACCACGGGCATGACCCATCTACCTTGATGCGCCACGCCGACCAGGCCATGTACCGCGCCAAGCACAGCGGACGCAACCGCTGCGAGTTGTTCAAGCCGCTGGACTGAAAGTCAAGCCATTTACGGCAGACTGGCGTCCGGCGTGGCCGCATTGGCAGACTTCGGGCCGACCAGACCCAGCCTGTTTTTCAGAGACTGCGGCTGCCCGGTGATGAGGGCGGCGTAATTGGTGGTGTTGGAGAGCACCTTCTTGACGTAATCGCGGGTTTCGTTGAAGGGCACGTTTTCAGCCCATATGGCGGCCTCCAGCACCGGGGCGCCGGGCTGACCGCGCCAGCTGCGGGGTCGGCTGGGTCCCGCGTTGTAGGCTGCCGCGGCCATGGGCATGGAGCCGGCAAAGTCATCCAGCACCAGCTTGAGGTAACCCGTGCCGATGGCAATGTTGGTGTCCCGGTCGGTGATCTGGTGGGGCTTGAAGTCGGTCAGTCCGATTTTTTTGGCGGTCCAGCTCGCAGTGGGTGGCATCACCTGCATGAGGCCGGCCGCTCCCACTCCCGATCGGGCGTCCATGATGAAGCGGCTCTCCTGGCGTATCAGGCCATACACATAGGCCGGGTCCAGGCCAATCTGGCTGGTGCGTTGCAGGACGGCGGCCTTGTGGGGCATGGGGAAACGCTGTGAGAAGTCCATCTCGAGCTTGGTGCGTTCGCTGGTGTTGATGCAGCGGTCCCACACCTCGCGCTGGCACGCCAGGTCGGCGGCGGCCAGCAACTCGCGGTCGCCCATGCCGCCGCGCTGGTGCAAATTGGTGCTGTAGTTCCACTCCCGCACACCTTCGGTACGCAAGCCAATCTTGATGGCATGCAGACTGCGCTGCAGGCCAGGGTTCAGGCGGGCGCCTTCTTTTTCCTCAAGACTGAGCGCGGTGGGCGCGGGCGGTGCGGTGATGCGCTGGCCCAGTTCTTCCAGCGCCAGTTGCTCGTAAAAACCGCGCACGCTGGCAATGCCTTGCAGCAGGCGCGTGGCTTCCGCGCGGTCAGCGTTTGTCTTGCCCAACGCCGCCAGCGCCCGTGCACGCCAGTAGATCCAGGTGCTGTCCTTGGCCTGGCCCTCGCTCATGGCTGCTGTGGCGCTGGCCACTTGCTCCCAATCACCGGCCCGCAGTGCGGCGCGCGCCTTCCAGGCCAGGTGTTCGTCGTGCATGAACTTGTCTTGTCCGTTCATGAAGTAGGGCAAAGCCTCGTTGGAGAGGCGCATGGCCGACCGCTTGCCGATCACGCCCCAGATCCAGCTGCGCTCTTCCTGGGTCAGCTGTGTTTTCCAGCGCAGTTTGTTGACTTCCTTGGCCGCTGCCTCGGGGTCACTCACAGCCAGGCGGATCAAGGCCAGCGTGACCAGCTCCTTGGTGCGCGGGCGCAAGGCCAGCACACGACCTTCCAGAAAATGTTCGGGCTTGGTGTAGATGGCGCTGGCGGTGTCAGCCCAGTCGCCGTTGAGCAGACCCAACGCCTGAGTGGCCACACGGGGGCGATCGTTTTCCATCCCCAAGCGCGCACGCACCCAGGCACTATGGGCTTTGAGCTTGCCGGCCTTGAGTTGCTGCTCTGCCGCAGCGGCGCAAGCCTCGTCGGCGTTGGGCTGGGCCAGCCACAAGGCCTCGACCTGGTTGGCCACCTCCACCTGGCGCGCGCTGTATTCCGTCAGCAGGGCGTAGCACCGGACTGACCGGTCGTCACCCATACGGTAGTTGGGGTGTTCCACCATGAAGGTGTTCCACTCCCGGCGCTGGCCCAGCATCAGCAGCCAGTCGTTGCGCAGACGGTCTTCCTGGTAGGTGCCGATGTAGCGCGTCAAAAAGGCCTGTATCTCCCCCGGGCTGGCCTGATCGAGCCGGGCGCGCAGGGCCCAATAGGCGCCCCAGGGCTCCAGCACATGGCCCTGCACCTTGGGGAGCAGAGCGTTCAGGCCCTTGATGTCGCCCCGTTTAAACGCCTGGCTCATGTCCAGAATGGCCTCGTCGGCCGCAGTTTTGCGGGCCTCCACGGTCTGGGCGTCGGCGGGTGTGAACGCTGACAGGGCGACACACCCGGTCAGCGCAATCGATGTCAAAATGTTGTGAAACTGCATGTGGAGATTATGGTTAACTCTGATGAACAAAAGGCCCTTGACAAAAAGGCGCTGCGAAAACTCTTGATAGAGCAACGCTTGAACCTCCCGGACCGCCTACAGCGGGCCGATCTTTTGCAGCGTGTCATGCGCATCTGGCTGGTGGGCCGCCCCGAAGCGGTCATTGGCGCCTACTGGCCCATCAAGGGGGAGTTTGACCCGCTGCCTGCACTGCACCGCTGGAAAGAAGACGGCGAACTGATCGATCAGCCCCAACCCCGAAAAATTGGACTACCGGTGGTGGATAAAGTTCACAAGACCATGACTTTTCATGCCTGGTATCCGGGCTGTCCCATGGAAGAAGACGCCTACGGCATCCCCAAGCCCAAAGACACCGAGGTGATAGTGCCCACGCTGATGTTTGTGGCCTGTGTGGGCTACGCAGCAGGCGGCTACCGTCTGGGTTATGGCGGCGGTTTCTATGACCGCATGCTGGCCACCCTGGAGCCCCGTCCGCTGACCGTGGGGCTGGGTTTTTCGCAGGGATTTCTGCCCGACTTTGAGCCCGAATCCCACGACATGCCGCTGGATGCGATCCTGAACGACAACGGCGTGGTGTGGCCCATTTGAGCCGGTTGACTAGTCACTTGACGACTTCCCCCATGGCCACTCGCGTGAGCGCGGCCTGAGCGGTCAGCCAGCCGCAAAAAGCGCGGATCTCTGGCCGGGCTGTGCTGCGCGGGCCCACGATCATCCAGTAGGCCATGGGCGACTCCAGTCGCATGCCCGGCAATAGTTCTACCAAATCGCCCGACGCCAGACTGTTTGCCACCAGCGGCATGCGCGACAGCGCCACGCCCTGGCCCGTCAGTGCGGCCTGGGCGATCTGGTGCGCGTAGTTGAAGTACAGCCAGCGCTTGGGCTCAATGTGCTTGAAGTGGTGGGTGTCAAGCCAACGGCGCCAGGTCAGCCATTCCAGGTGTTGGGTGCGGTGCGCATCGCTGGCTTCAATCAGCGCGAAGTGCGCCAGGTCTTCTCCCTTGTTCAAGGGCGGGCCGCTCTTGAGCAGCCAGGGTCTGGCCACCGGGGTGAGTTGCTCGCCAAACAGGCGCATCGCACCTGACGGCGCATGGGCGGGTGTGGTGTAGCGCAAGGCGAGATCGATGTCGGTGGTGTCCAGGTCCACCGGCACGTCGGTGGCGTCGATACGGATGTCGATGTCCGGGTGGGCGCTTTGAAACGCCTCCAGCCGGGGAATCAGCCACATGGATGCAAACGAGGCCCAGGTGCTGATGGCCACGCTCTTGCGCCCGGCGCTGCGCCGGATCAGCCGCACCGTGCTGTCCACGCGCTCCAGCGACGGCAGCACGGCCCGCAGCAACTGCGCGCCCGCGCCGGTGAGCTCGACCGCCCGCGTGTGGCGCAAAAACAGGGCCACACCCACGTCTTCTTCCAGCGACTGAATCTGGCGGCTCACCGCGCTTTGGGACAGTGACAGTTCTTCAGACGCCGCCCGGAAGTTGAGGTGACGTGCCACCGCTTCAAAGGCGCGCAACTGGCCCACAGCGATGGGTCGCGTGCGCAGCGAGTGTTCGGGATGTTGCATGAAGGACAGAACTCCAGGTGAGTGATTGATGCGTGAAAAGCAACAATAGCTTATCCCGAATTCATTGGACCAAACCATGTGCAGGCGCGATCATCTGGCTTCTACCCAATGAAAGGAGATCATCATGACCCTGCAGAAGCACCCTGAAACTCATCCCCTCGAGGCCCACGCTGCCGTTTCTGGCTGTTGGTCATTGATGCCGGGCACGGCATTCAGCCTGCTGCCGCGCGAGGCGGGCGTACTGCGCATTGCCAGCGGGCGGGTCTGGGCTACGGTGGATGGTCCGCACACCGTCCACGGCAACGAGTCGGGAGACCACTTCCTCGCGGCAGGGCAGGTGCTGACAGTTCGCGGTGGGCAGCACCTGGTGTTCGAGTCGTGGAACTCGGTACCCGGGTCACCGGTCTATTTTGACTGGACGCCCGTAGCAGTTGAGTTTGCGGCGCCAGCAACCAACTGGCAGGTGAGCGTGGTCCGGCCGGCTCATGACCTGGGGCACGCTATGGTGGCAACAGGCCAGGCCTTGCGCCAATTGCTTTGGGGCCTGACCAACTACGGCGCAGGCTTGGTGAGCTTGCGGGGGCCGATTCAACGGGCAGCCGCCGCCAAGCTGCGGCAATTCTCCAGGGCGGTGTTTTCACCTTGACAAAAGTCATTGTAAGGATCGAAGGGCTGGTGCGACTACTCAAGCAACGATCGCTGAAAGCCTTGTCAGGGCTTTTGGCACGTTGTTTGTACCAACACCTCAGGAGTCTTTTTTCATGAAATCGCTGTTTCTTTCGGCCGTCGCGGCCGCCACCTCCCTTTTGAGCATCAGCGCGTGGGCGCAACCGGCGGCCGACGCGGCTTCGCCCGTTGATCCATCGGCTTTCGTTAACCAGTTCGAGTCCACCTTCGGCAAGTTTGAGGGCTACCGCCGTTCGGGTGCCAAGGGCATTTGTGCCATGGGCGAGTTTGTTGGCACCCCGGAGGCTCGTGCCCTGTCTACCGCCTCGGCTTTCAGCGGCAAGCCCGTGCCGGTGGTGGTGCGATTCTCGGTGGGCGGTGCCAACCCCAAAGCGCCGGATAACGCCAAGTCCCAGCGCAATCTCGCTTTGCAGTTCAATTTGCCGGACGGTGAGCAGTGGCAAATGGGCAATATTTCGGCGCCCGTCTTTGGCGCCTCGTCACCGCAGCAGTTCATCGGTTTGCTGGCCTCGCGCCAGGCCGACCCCGCCACCAAACAGCCCGACCCGGCCAAGGTGAAGGCATTCAACGATGCAAATCCTGAAGTCTTGTTGCAGGGCAAGCACTTTGCTTCGCAGCCGGTGCCGGCCAGTTTTGGCAGTGTCAATTACTGGGGCGTGCACGCTTTTGGTTTTGTCAACGCCAGTGGCGCCAAGCAGTTTGGCAAGTGGATATTTGAGCCCGTAGGTGGCGTGCAAGGCCTGACCGATGACGAAGCCAAAGCCAAGGGTGCCAGCTTTCTATTTGATGATTTGCGTCAGCGCGTGAAGGATGGCAAAGTCGCTTTCAATTTCAACCTGGAGTTGGCACAGCCGGGGGACAAGATCGACAACGCCACGGTACCCCTGCCAGACGGGCGCAAGAAAGTGACGCTGGGCATGCTGAAAGTCACCTCGGTGTCGGATGACGCAGGCGGACCCTGTCTGACCATCACCTACAACCCGATGAATATGCCCAAGGGCGTTGAAGCGTCTGCCGACCCCATGTTGCCCGCCCGCGCGGCGCCTTACGGTATTTCATTGGGCCGTCGCCTCAGCGAGGGGCCCAAGCAGCAATAAAAGGTGCGCAGGCCTGTCGCGCTTTGAGTCAGGGCTCCGCCTGCGGTTTGGGCTCTGCCTCTTTCATCAAGCGCCAAAGCAGCCACGTGCCCAGCGCGGCATTGGCCAGTGCAAATCCGCCTACCAATACCATGCCCAGGGTGTTGAGGGGGCGGTTCTGCACGATCCAGGCCAACGCGTAGGACAGGGCATTGAGCGCCAGCATGAGCCAGAACAAAGGGTTGCGCGGCTGGAAAATCCGGAAAAGTTTCATGGTGCCGATGCTAACCGTTGCACGGTCACTCGGGCGGTGGCCACCCTTGGGGCGGTCAGCGCCCGGCGGCCACCAAACTGCGGGCGTCGGCCACAAAGGTTTGCAGCTTGTCCACCAGGGTGCGCCGCTGCGTCGCGCTGGTGCTGTTGTGCAGGGCGGCCAGCGTGCGACAACTCTCCTGGGTCATTTTGGCCGAGTAATCCCGG
>CAZBKX010000098.1:0-6181 GCA_964492535.1 uncultured Rhodoferax sp.
AACGCGCTCCGGGCTCGGCTCCATGAGTGCCGCACCCCTCATTGAGCTCAAGGGGGTCACCAAGGTTTACGGTCAGGGTGCCAACGCCTTGCAAGCCCTCAAAGGCGTGGACCTGACGATTGAGTCCGGCGATTTTGTCGCCATCATGGGCCCCAGCGGTTCGGGCAAGTCCACCGCCATGAACACGCTGGGCTGCCTGGACACACCCACCACCGGCGAATACCTGTTCAACGGCGTCCATGTGGAGAACCTGTCGCGCGACCAGCGTGCGCGTCTGCGCCGCCAGTTTCTGGGCTTTGTATTTCAGGGCTTCAATCTGCTGGCCCGAACCACGGCGCAAGAAAACGTGGAGTTGCCTTTGCTCTACCGGGGTGAATCAGCAACGACCCGCCATGCGATGGCGGCCCAGGCCCTCGCCTCGGTGGGGCTGGCCGGCTGGGAAGACCACACGCCCGCAGAACTGTCGGGTGGGCAACAACAGCGCGTCGCGATTGCCCGCGCCATCGTGACCCAACCCGCCGTGTTGCTGGCGGACGAGCCCACCGGCAACCTCGACACCCACCGCAGCCAGGAAATCATGGAGTTGCTGTGGAGCCTGAACGTCAAACAGGGCATCACGGTGCTGATGGTCACACACGAAGCCGACATGGCAGCCTACGCCAAACGCATCGTGCATTTTGTGGATGGCGTGGTTCATAGCGACACACTCAATCCCCAGCCCCGCGGGCTGCGCCCCGCCACGACACAAGCCGCGACAGCGACTGCGGAGGTGTCCTGATGTGGCTCAACACCCTGCTGCTGGCCCTGCGATCCATCCGGCGCAACCTGATGCGCTCGTTTTTGACTATTTTGGGCATTGTCATTGGCGTGAGCGCCGTCATCACCATGGTGACGCTGGGCAACGGTGCCACGCTCGCCATTCAGAACCAGATCTCGGGGCTGGGCACCAACCTGCTGCAAGTGCGCCCCGGCCAGCGCATGGGGCCAGGCAGTGGGGGCGGCGCACCTGCATTCAAGGAAACGGATGCCGAGGCCATTGCCACCCAGATTGGCGGCATCACCGCCGTCGCACCCGAGGCGCGCACGGGCGCCACCGTCGTCGCCCAGGGGCGAAACTGGACCAGCAGCATCATTGGCAGCACCAACGCCTGGCTCATCACCGGCAACTGGACCCTGGCCGATGGTCGCGAGTTCTCGGACGATGAACAACGCGCAGGCGCTGCCGTGTGTGTCATCGGCGAGACCGTGCGACGCGAGCTGTTTGGTGCCCTGCCCGCCCTGGGCGAGCCGCTGCGAGTCAAGAAAATGTCCTGCACCGTGATCGGCGTGCTAGCCTCCAAAGGACAAGGCGCCTTTGGCAACGACCAGGACGACACCGTGCTGATGCCCATCAAGACCCTGCAGCGCCGGGTCACCGGGAACACCCGGGTCAACACGGTGCTGGTGTCCATGGCCGACGGCAGCGATGCCAACCGCGTCAAAGCCAGCATGACCCAACTGCTGCGCGAACGGCGCAAGCTGGCCAAAACCGACGAAGACAACTTCAATGTGCTCGACACCAAGCAACTGGCCGACACCCTCTCGGGGACCACCAAGGTGCTGACCACACTCTTGGGCGCCGTGGCCGCTGTGAGCTTGCTGGTGGGCGGCATTGGCATCATGAACATCATGCTGGTGAGCGTGACCGAGCGCACCCGGGAAATCGGGCTTCGCCTGGCCATTGGGGCGCTGGAGCGAGAGGTGCTGCTGCAGTTTTTGATTGAAGCCGTGGTGCTGGCCTCCCTGGGTGGAATCATCGGCATTGTGCTGGCCACCGGCGCCTCACTGGGCTTGTCGGCCCTGATGGATGTGCCCTATGTCTTCAACCCCGGCGTGAACCTGCTGTCGTTTTTATTCTCGGCGGGCATTGGCGTGTTGTTTGGCTTTTTTCCAGCGCGCCGGGCCGCCCGGCTCGACCCCATTGAAGCCTTGCGCCACGAGTGATCTCTGCCCAAAGGTCTAACCCATGCGCACCCGAACCGAACACGACACGATGGGTGTAATTGACGTGCCCGCCGCACGCCTGTGGGGCGCACAGACCCAGCGCTCGCTGTTGAACTTCGATATCTCCGGCGAGCGCATGCCGCGCGAGATGATTCGGGCGCTGGCCCAGATCAAGCGGGCAGCCGCCACAGTCAACCTCGGTCTGGGCCTGCTGGATGCGCCCAAGGCCCGAGCCATCATGGCCGCTGCGGACGAGGTGATTGCCGAGGTCCACCTCGACGAATTTCCGCTGGTGGTCTGGCAAACCGGGTCGGGCACGCAAACCAACATGAACCTCAACGAAGTTCTGGCCAACCGCGCCAGCGAGTTGCTCGGCGGCCAGCGGGGCGACAGCCGGCTGGTGCACCCGAATGACGACGTCAACCGCAGCCAGTCCTCCAACGATGTGTTCCCCACGGCCATGCATCTTGCGGCAGTGCAGGCCATCACCCACCGGCTGCTCCCCGCGCTGGCTGGCCTCCATGCGACGTTGACCAGCAAGGCGCACGATTTTGACGACATCGTCAAGATCGGACGCACCCACCTGCAAGACGCCACCCCACTCACACTGGGTCAGGAGTTTTCAGGTTACTGCGCGCAACTGGCCCACGGTGAACGCCATATCCGCGCCAGCCTGGCCCACCTGTGCGAGTTGGCACTGGGCGGCACGGCAGTAGGCACGGGGCTGAACGCCCCACCAGGCTTTGCCGAACTCGCCGCCGCCGAGCTGGCACGCCTCACCGGCCTGCCTCTGGTCACCGCTCCCAACAAATTTGAGGCCTTGGCCAGCTGTGACGGGCTGGTGCATGCCCATGGCGCGCTCAAAACGCTGGCCGCCAGCCTCATGAAAGTCGCCAACGATGTGCGCTGGCTGGCCAGCGGTCCGCGCAGCGGCCTGGGCGAGCTTATCGTTCCCGAGAACGAGCCTGGATCGAGCATCATGCCCGGCAAGGTCAACCCCACACAGAGCGAAGCGCTCACGATGCTGTGCTGCCAAGTGATGGGCAATGACGTGGCCATCAACATCGGCGGTGCGTCCGGCAATTTCGAGCTCAATGTGTTCAGACCTCTGATCGCCCACAACTTCCTGCAAAGTGTGCGCCTGCTCGCCGATGGCATGCAGAGCTTCAATGACCATTGCGCCACGGGCATCGAGCCCAACCGGGCGCGCATTGCCGACCTGCTGGGCCGCTCCCTCATGCTGGTGACGGCGCTCAATCCGCATATTGGCTACGACAAATCAGCCGCCATTGCCAAAAAGGCACACAGCGAAGGTAGCAGCCTGCGCGACGCGGCTATTGGCTCAGGGCATGTCACCGCAGATCAGTTCGACGCCTGGGTCCAACCGCAGGACATGGTGGGTCGCGGCACAACGTAGCCGGATGATTCCTTCCCCGGGGTGCGGTCATTGCGTCTGTTTAAAGAAATGATCTCTAATTTATCGGCCGACTATTTATTGTTTGATTTTTTGGATTCACCCAACACCCATGCAAGTTACTTACCGAACCCAACTCTCTATCGCTGTTCTGGCCATTGCCTCATTGGCGTTGCCTTCCCTGGCGCATGCCAAGCGCCTGGGTGGCGGCCTGAAGTCGAAGCCGAGCGCTGCGGCACCCGCCAAGGCGCCGGTGGCACCAGCAGCGCCCGCCGCCAAGGCAGCGACACCTGCAGCAACACCCGCTGCACCGGCAGCACCGGCAGCACCAGCGGCCGCCGGCTCCGGCATGATGGGCACCATGGGTGCCATGGCCGTCGGCGCCATGGTGGGCTCCATGGCCGGTAGCGCTCTCGCCTCGCCGCAAACCCCGGAACAAAAAGCAGCAGCCGAAAAAGCAGCCGCTGACAAGGCCGCACAAGCCGCGACGCCAGCCAAATAACATCGGTTTCCAGGCCTGAAGCCCATGCGCTGATGGGCTTCAGACTTCTGCCAGCTCAAATTCGCCCAGCGGCTGGGCTTGGCCGTTCAGGATGACATCCACTTTGTGAATACCGGGGTAGTGCTGGCGCGTGCTCATCTGGGCCAGTGAGATTTTTTTGGACAAGCCCACGGTCTGGCGGGCGCGAAGATCCAGGGTTTTCAGTTTGAACACCTTGACCCGCGTCTGGCCATTGGCCTTGACATAGTGCACGCCCAAATCAACCAACACGCGTTGGGGTGCCTCATCCGTCCCCACTGCGGTACTGGTCACCTCAAACGCAATATGCACGCTGCCCCCTGGCGCGGCGCGGCGGGGTGAGATCAGGGCATTGGCCACGCGCACCCGGGCCACGTCGCCAAACCCAAGCGCATCCAGCGCGACCCCCTCCCCCCGCTTGATGGCCGAAAGTGGCCGCAGGGTCCTGTTCAATAAAGGCCCGGATGGCGAATTCACCGGTGAAACGCTGCGTCAGGGCATGCAGCGCCAGCATCGAGGCCTCAAAATGCGCCAGACCGTACGCCGACACAAACACCGTGTGAGGCAGGTAAATGAAAGACGCCAGGCTCTGGCTGCGGTCGCGCCCGTGGGGCTGATCCAGCGAATTCATCAGGATCGCCAGCGCCTGCCCATAGTCGGTTGGCAAGTGCGCCCGAAGCGCCTGGGCAATCTTCTTGCCCCGCGCCATCAAGGCCAGCGCGTCATAGCCCTGCAAGGCCTCGCGCACAAAGCTCTTGCTGTCGAACGACGGATGCACCGCCAGAATCATGCGGGCAATGGCCTGTGGCACGTCAGTGCCAAACTGGTTCTTTAAGGCCTCGGCCATGACGGGTAACTACAACTGCACGGACGCGCTGCCGATGCCGGGGAACTCCGCGATGACCAAGTCGCCCGGAACCGCGTGCAAAAGGCCCACCCAGGTGCCCGTGGTCACCACCGTGCCGACTGGCAAGCTGTGACCCTGGCGGGTGGCGTGGCGCAACCAGGCCAGGAGCAAAAAAGCGGGGTCCGCCAGCGAATGGGTGCCCTGGCGCTCCACCGGCGCCTGTGCGCCAACCTGCACGCGGGCCACCTGCATTGCCCAATCGCGTGGCACAAACGGAACCCAGGCGCCCAAGACCAGGGCCCCGTGCAATTGCTGGTCGGCAAGCTGGGCCAACGCAGGCGCGTTGAGCCCGTCCTCCCAGCGGGAATCGACGATTTCAATCGACACACACATCGCGTCCATCAGTTCAGCCGCCCCGGCGCCATCCAGCGACATCGCGAGCTCAGGACTCACCTCAAACCCCAGCCGCAGGGCAATCTCGGCCTCAATGCCCCGCAAATAAAACGGCCAGTCTCCTGCCTGGGCGGGGCTGGTCCACACGCCAGCGGGCGGCAGCGGCGCGTGGGTCAGCACAGCGTCACGCGACGGACCGCCGGATTTCCAGTGGCGCGCCGGCAGACCGTCGAACCAGCCTAAGGCGCTGGCCACGGCATCTTGCGCGGCGTAGGCTGCCTGCGCGTCGGCCAGGAAGGAACTGGCGACATGGACCTGTCGGCCTGTGCGTCTTGCATCCATCAGGGAACGGACTGTTTCGTCAATCATGGGGGCTTCTATTCAATCTCATGGCGGGGGTCAAAAGTCGGCGCGGCCAGTATAGACAGCTTGCCCGTGCTGGCGGCAAGCGGGCGGCTGTGGCGCCAGCGCAGCAGGCTGATAGCATTGCCCGATGCCCCCTAACGCCCCACAGCCAACAGCGGCCGCAGACTCTGCCGTACACCCCCCACTACCAGGCCGCCCCGCTGAGCCCGACCCCCAGTGGCGGGCGCAAGAACTGCTGCTGATGCGCGAGGTCATGCGCCTGATCGGCAAGAGCCTGGCCCCCGGCGTGGTGCTGCGGGAGATGCTGCACCTGATGAGTGAACTGCTGGGTCTGAACCGGGGTCGCGTGGTGTTGACCGACCCGGACTACTCCCTGAAGGGCGAGGTGGGTGCCACAGCGCGCATCTGCTTTGCCTACGGGCTGACGCAAGCCGAGGTGAAACGCGGTATTTACACCTTGAACGAAGGCATCACCGGACGCGTGCTGGCCACCGGGCAGGCCATGGTGGTGCAAGACATTGACGCCGAGCCGCAGTTTCTGGCCCGCGCCGTGGCGCGCGACCAACTGCCCGTTGATACCGTGGCCTTTCTGGCGCTGCCCATCGAGCTGAACAACCGCACTGTGGGCGTGCTGGCCTGCCACCGCATCCGCAGCCGC
>CAZBKX010000099.1:0-2379 GCA_964492535.1 uncultured Rhodoferax sp.
AACGCGAGGGCTTGCATGAAATTTTCAAATCAGCAGGCTTTGAATGGCGTGAGCCGGGTTGCTCTATGTGTTTGGCCATGAATGCTGACCGACTGGAGCCTGGTGAGCGATGTGCCTCCACCAGCAATCGCAATTTTGAAGGCCGTCAGGGAGCCGGAGGAAGAACCCATCTGGTCAGCCCAGCCATGGCGGCGGCGGCGGCGATCCATGGGCATTTTGTGGATGTCAGGAAGTTTGTCTAATACCATCACCCATCGATACCCCATGAAAAAAATCATAGTACTCGTTGTCGCATCGTTAGCCGTGAGCTTGACGTTATCTGGATGCAATACGGTCAAAGGCGTGGGCCAAGACCTGCAAAAGGCAGGCGAGAGAATTGAAGACGTCGCTAGAAAGAAGTAACACGACTATGCAAAAATTTAGCTTGCTCAAGGGACTGGTGGCTCCCATGGATCGCGAAAACGTCGATACAGATGCCATCATTCCAAAGCAGTTTCTCAAATCCATCCGCAAAACAGGCTTTGGCCAGAACCTGTTCGACGAGTGGCGTTATTTGGACCCTGGTTACCCAGGCCAGGACCCTACAGCACGCAAACCAAATCCGGATTTTGTGCTAAACCAGCCTCGCTACGAAGGTGCGTCCATCCTGCTTGCGCGCAAGAACTTTGGCTGTGGCTCCTCGCGTGAGCATGCACCCTGGGCCCTGGACCAGTACGGATTCAGAGCCATCATCGCACCCAGTTACGCGGATATTTTCTTCAACAACAGCTTCAAAAATGGGCTGTTGCCCATCGTGTTGAGCGAGGCTCAGGTCAGCCAGCTGTTTGCTGATGCCGTGGCGTTCCCAGGCTACGCATTGACAATTGACCTTGAGAGACAGGTTGTGGTCAAGCCAGACGGGGAAGAACTGCCTTTTGAGGTCCAGGCGTTTCGCAAATACTGCTTGCTAAACGGATTTGACGATATCGGCCTGACACTTCGGCACGCCGACAAAATCAAAACCTTTGAAGCAGAACGTTTAGCGAATAAACCATGGCTGGCCCGAACTCTATCTAACTAGGGCGCTATTTATTTTGAACGCCCACACGCGTCACTGCCCCCAGTAGCGTGTATGAATCCCCTGAATCGGCACGAAGCTCCTAGCCGGACGGACCTCAGTCTTTGTCAAGCGGGCCTTGTGCTCCACACTTTAATCAGAAGGTCAAGATGAAAATTGCAGTTTTGCCAGGCGATGGCATCGGCACAGAAATTATTGCTGAAGCGGTCAATGTATTGAGTGTTCTCGGCCTTGATCTGGAGATGGAAACAGCTCTGGTCGGTGGTGCCGCCTATGAGGCGTTCGGGCACCCCCTGCCAGAGGCCACACTCAAGCTGGCCAAGGAAGCTGATGCCATTTTGTTTGGCGCCGTGGGCGACTGGAAGTACGACAAACTGGATCGCCCTTTGCGCCCGGAGCAGGCCATTTTGGGACTGCGCAAGAGCCTCGGTCTGTTTGCCAACTTCCGCCCGGCCATTTGTTACGAGCAATTAGTTGACGCTTCAAGTCTCAAGCCCGAGCTCATTGCCGGCCTAGACATCCTGATCATTCGCGAGTTGACCGGCGACATTTACTTTGGCCAGCCGCGGGGCCGCCGCATCGCGACCGACGGACACTTCCCCGGCGCGCAAGAGGCGTTTGACACCATGCGCTACAGCCGCCCGGAGATTGAACGAATTGCGCATGTCGCCTTTCAGGCTGCACGAAAGCGCAAGGCGGCCGGCTCTGAAGGACGGGTCACCAGCGTCGACAAAGCCAATGTGCTTGAGACCTTCCAGTTCTGGAGAGACGTGGTGACCGATGTCGGACTGCAGTACCCCGACATTCAGCTCGATCACATGTACGTGGACAACGCAGCCATGCAGTTGGTCCGGGCGCCCAAACGGTTTGATGTCGTCGTTACAGGCAATATGTTTGGCGATATTCTGAGCGACGAGGCGTCCATGCTCACCGGCTCCATCGGCATGTTGCCGTCTGCTTCGCTCAACGCCAGCAATCAGGGTTTGTACGAGCCCAGCCACGGCAGTGCGCCCGACATCGCAGGTAAAGGCATCGCCAATCCGCTGGCCACTATTTTGAGCGCCGCGATGATGCTGCGGTTCAGCCTAGGCCAGGAAGCTGCGGCGCAGCGAATTGAAGCTGCTGTCAAGACCGTGCTGGACCAAGGACTGCGCACCGCAGACATTTACAGCCAGGGTACGACCCGCGTCAGCACGGCCCAGATGGGTGCGGCCGTGGTCAAGGCTTTGTAAGCAAGAAATATCTCAATCTTTAAAAGGACAGTATTGTGAAAATTGGCAATCTGGTGGGTTTGGTGGGTTGGCGAGGCATGGTGGGGTCCG